>NZ_JAXLWP010000013.1:0-191013 GCF_046328425.1 Kouleothrix sp. | reverse complement strand
GGGAGGGGTAGGGGGAGGGGTCGAAAGACGTTGCACGAGCCCTGTACGGGCAAACACAGCTCAGCAAATTCCTTCACGGCAAGGCCGGAAGTTTTGTGTAGGCTACTCTTCCGAACGTGTAGACATGCCTACACAACGTGTAGGCGAGCCAGGATCATTGGCATGCGCGGCGTTCGGGCGTCAGGCGCGGAGGTGGTATCATGCGCGAATGACGCCCGAACAGCTGCAAAGCTATATTTTCGGCGGCGGCGCACACCCGCTAGCGGCCGAGCTAGCCCAGTGGGCCGGCGAGTCGCCGCGCTTCCGCGCGTTTGCCGAAACCTACCGCGACAAGATCCGCAAGAAGCTGCGCGGCGCGGCCGACGAGCAGTACCTGCTCGATCTGCGCTGCGAGCTGCTGGTGGCCCGGCTGCTGCTGCGCGAGCGCAGCTTCGCCCTCGAGTACGAGAAGGGCGGCGTGGGCACGCGCCGCGCCGCCGATTTCCTCGTCACCTTCAAAACCCACACCCCACTGAATGTCGAGGTGCGGCGCATCCGCCCCACCGAGCGCCCCGAGCAGAGCGGCGAGCACAACCTCGGCAAGCTCGCCGGCGTGCTCAGCCAGAAGCTCGGCCAGCTCGCGCCGGGCATGCTGAATATGCTCGCGCTGCACTACGACGCGGCGCTGCCCGCCGGCTTCGACGCAGCGGGCATGCTCGCGGCGCTGCGGCTGCGCGCCGAGCGCGGCGACGACGAGCTGTTCGCCCGGCGCGGCTTTGCCGGCGCGCGCGACTTCCTGCGCCACTGGGCGCGCCTGCACGCGGTGCTGTTCCTGCTGCCGCAGCCACACGCGCCGGCCCTCTGGCTCAACTCGCAGGCGCGCCCGCGCATCCCCGACGATCTGCGCCGCGCTATGGCGCGGCTTGCGATCTAGCTAAAGAAGCAGGCAATGGCTACGGCTGGCGCACCACCACCAGCTTATCGGCGGCCGATTCGGCGCCCCACACCTCGCCGGGGCGGCCGAGCAGCTGGCGCACGCTGGCGCTCGGGCTTGGCAGGCCAAACGTAGTAAACAGCTCGGTGCGCGGGTCGAAGCGCACCAGCGCGTTCGAGCCAAAATCGCTCAGCCACACAATATCGCGATCGTCGACATACACCGCGTAGGCTTGCGGCCGCGCACCGGGCAGCCGCCACTCGCGCCAGCGATTTGCCACCGGATCGTACAGGCCAAGCTGGCCGACATCCCACTGGCTCACCCACACCCTGCCGCGCGAGTCGCTCCACACGCGCCGCGCACCTTGCTCGGGCGTGGGCGGCTCGAGCACCGTCGCCTGGCCGCTCTCCAGGTCGACCCAGGCGATATAGCTGCCGGCCAGCGACGCGAAGAACACCGCGCCGCTTGGCGTCGTCGTGATGCCATAGGGGCCGGGGCCGCGCGGCGCGTCGAACACCTGGATCGCGCCGGTGGCCGGGTCGAGCCGGCCGTAGATGCCGCTCTGGCCGGTGAACCACAGCTGGCCCTGGCGATCGAATGTGGCGGTGTTAAGGTTCGCGGCGGGGCGATCGGGCGGCAGCGCGAACACACGCACCGCGAAGCTCTGCGGGTCGACGCGCACAATCGCGTTCAGCCCGCCGTCGGTGATCCACGGCGCGCCATCGGGGCCGACGATCACGCCGTGCGGGGCCGAGCCTGCGCCCAGCCGAACCTCGCGCACCGCGCCGGTGGCCGGGTCGAGCCGGCCGAGCACGCCGCTGGCCTGGCCGGTGTACCACACACCGCCATCAGCGGCGGGCGCGACATCGTGCGGGTGCGTGCCGGCCGGCAGCGGGTACTCTTGCATAAACACAACCGGCGTGGGGCTGGGGCGCGGAGTTGCGGTAGGGCGCGGCGGAGGGATGCGCGTCGCAGGCGCGGCGGTCGGCGCGAGCGCCGGGCTGGCCGCGCCGCACCCGGCCAGGGCGCAGGCTAGCAGCAGGCACAGCCAACGCGGCATGGTCGCTCTCCTCCCCACCTACGCATCATACCAAATCCGGCTGATCGCTGGATTATGGTGGGGGTTCGGGCGGCGAAGCCGCCCCCGAAATTCTTTTTCTTGTGCGGCGCCCGGCAATGCCGGGCGCCGCACAAGAAAACACAAGCAATCAAACGGAGTTGGTATCACCACAGCCAGCGGGCGATCTGCGAATATGCTGCACCCACGCGCAGCCTAGCAGCCAAGCGGCACAACCTCGGCCCACCAGGCATCGCGGGCGTGTTGGCGGCACTGCTGCGCCGGCGAGCCTGTTAGCGAGGCCTCGCTGGCGCCGCGCTGTCGCGGCAGCTCGAACAGCCCGCCGACCAGCATGGCCCCCAGAAACGCGCCGCGGATCGCATAATCGATTGGTCTGAGTGTTTTGATCGTGCGCATGGTGTGTCCCTCACGGGGCGAGCTTTGGCGTGGGGCACGCAGGCGCCGCGCCAAAGACGGTTTACAGCACGCATTTGCCTGCGATCTATGCAACTTGCGTACCGCCGGGGCTGGCTTATACCAAATCCGGCTGATCGCTTGGATTATGGTGGGGTTCGGCGGCTTCGCCGCCCTGAATTCTTTTTCTTGTGCGGCGCCCGGCTTTGGCGGGCGCCGCACAAGAAAACACAAGTAATCAAACGGAGTTGGTATTACGGGGCGCGGCACAGCGTCACACTGAAGCGGCTGCCGCGGCCGGGCTGGCTCTCGGCCGAGACCGTACCGCCCATCGCCGCCACCAGCTCGTGCGCCAACGCCAGGCCCAGCCCGGCGCCACCGGTCTCGCGGGCGCGCGAGGAGTCGCTGCGGTAGAAACGCTCGAACACCAGCGGCAGCTCGTCGGGCGCGATCCCCACGCCGGTATCGGCGACTGCCAGCGTCACGTGCGCGTCGCCGGCGGCCAGCCCCTCGATCGCCACAATCCCGCCGGGCGGCGTGTGGCGCAGCGCGTTTTGGATGAGGTTCAGCAGCACCTGCTCGAGGCGCTTGCGATCGGCCAGCACCGGCGGCAGCGCGGGCGGCAGCGCTGCCACCACCTCGATCTGGCGCTCGCGGCGCGCCAGCGGCGCGAGCGTCTCGGCCAGGCGGCGGCCCACTGCGGCGGCATCCACCGGCTCAAGCGTCAGCGGCAGCTGCTGCGCCTCGGCGCGCGCCAGCGTGAACAGGTCGTCGATCAGGCCGGTGAGGCGCTGGGCCTCGCGCTGGATCACCTCAAGATCGTGCGCGGGCAGGTGCTCGCCGTGCTCCTGCGCCAGCGCCTCGAGGTAGCCGCGCAGCGTCGCCAGCGGCGTCCGCAGCTCGTGCGACACATTCGCCACCAGCCGGCGGTTGCTCTGCAGCAGCGCATCGGCGCGCGCGGCGGCGGCGGCCAGCGCCTGCTCGCGCGCCTGCAGCTGCGCGGCCATGGCGTTGAAGTCGCTCCCGAGCCGGCCAACCTCGTCGGGCGCGTCGACGGCCACTGTATGATCGAGCTGGCCGGCCGCAACCGCGCTGGTGGCCTGGGCCAGCCGCTCGAGCCGGCGCGTCAGCCGGCGCGCCAGCATGTAGCCGCTGCCGATCGACACCAGCAGCACCACAAAGATCGTCAGCGGGATCACATTCAGCACCAGGTTGGTGCCCATCAGCACGAATGTCGTCAGCCGCACCACCGCCGCGCTCCACTGGTAGGTCACGTCGACATTGTTCTCGACGACCAGGGCTGCGATCGGGGCGGCGCGCTCGTCGCCGATCGCGCAGGCGGCGCTGTCGATGAGCTCGCCGTCGAGCGGCCGGCCGCTGGTGCAGCCGCCGCCGCTCACCCGATCGATCAGCAGGCCCACGCGGGCGCGCTCGTCGTCCGGCAGGGGCGCGCCCGCGGGCGCGGCGCCTGCGCCCGCACTCGCCAGCACCATGCCGTTGGGGGCCACCAGCAGCACGCGCCGCACGCCGTTGAACGAAAACGCGCTCGCGTCGCTCCGGTCGAGCTCGCGGCTCAGCTGGTCGTCGGTTGTCGGCAGGTGCGCGCTGCCGTCGAGCAGCCGCCCGAGCAGCGCGTCGATCTCGCCAGGCCCGGCGTGGCGCCGCACCACTGGCGTGATCGCCGCAGCCATGCGCTGCGCGGCATCGTTCGGATCCACCAGCGTCGGCACCAGGAACAGGCTGGCCACGCCGGCCGTCACGATCAGCGCAATCGGCAGCAGCAGCGTCGTCAGCACGCCCACCAGCAGGTACGAGAACGCCAGCTGCCAGCGCAGCCGGCTGCGCCCGGCGGCCCACAGCACCAGCAGCAGGCGCACAGGCGCGAACAGCCCCAGCGTCAGCAGCTGGTAGTTCGCAAGGTAGGGGCCAAGCGCGGTGTTGAGGTCGTCGAAGCGCCGGCCGTACAGCAGCGCCGGGTGCTGCACAAAGCGCAGGCACAGCCAGCTCACCAGCCCGGCCAGCAGCCCAAACAGCACACTCCAGCTCAGCGCGCGCAGGCCGCGGCGCCAGATCGTGCCGTGGCCCGGCGCCAGGCGCCAGGCGCCGCCCGCCTGCAGCAGCACCAGCGGCAGCGCCACGATCTCCGTCCAGGGCGATCCGGCCACCAGCGCGAGCGGGTAGGTCAGCAGCGAGGCGGCGCTGCTCAGCGCCAGCATCTCGAGCAGCGCGCGCCAGTAGCCGCTGCGCCGGGCCAGCTGCGCCCGCAGCGCGGCGCGAGCGCCGCCAAACAACCAGGGCTGTGCCATTCTTCACTCCAGGCGGTAGCCTACGCCCCACACCGTGCTGATGCGCTCGCCCATATCGCCGAGCTTGCGGCGCAGGCGCACAATATGCGTGTCGACGGTGCGGTCGCCGCCGTCGTAGTCTTCGCCCCACACTTGGTCGAGCAGGTAGGCCCGGCTGAAGCTGCGGCCGGGATGGCGCGCCAGTATGAGCAGCAGGTCATACTCTTTCACGGTCAGGTCGACCGGCTCGCCGGCCACCTGCACGCGCCGCGCCAGCGGGTCGATCTGCAGGCCGCCCAGCGCGATCGGCCCCTCGGCGCCGCGCTCGGCGCGACGCAGCAGCTCGGCACGGCGCAGGATCGCGCGCACCCGCGCCATTAGCTCGCGCAGGCTGAACGGCTTGACCAGGTAGTCGTCGGCGCCGACCTCGAGCCCCAGCACGCGGTCGGCCTCTTCCGAGCGCGCGGTGAGCATCAGGATCGGCACGATCGAGCGCTCGCGCAGCCGCCGGCACACCGCCAGGCCGTCGAGCCCCGGCAGCATCCAGTCAAGGATGATCAGGTCGGGCTGGCCCTGAGCCGCCAGCATCAACCCGGACGGGCCATCGTGCGCCACCAGCACCTGGTGGCCCTCGGCCTCGAGCTGGCGCCGCAGCAGCGCAGCCAGCTCGTGCTCGTCTTCCACAATTAAAATCGTTGCCATACTCACGCCAATCGCAATGCCAGGGCCGATCGTGCCCCGCTGCCGGTTGTATGATTCTACCCTTTCCCCACCACGATCGCCTCGCGCCGGTACAGGCCCACCGCCAGCGCCAGCAGCGCCGCCGCCAGCGCCAGCGTCACCGCCGCCGAGATCGCCGCGTCGGCCGGGCGCAGCGCCTCGCCGCGCATCGCCTGGTTGATCAGCAGCTGCTGGCCGAAGGTCGGGATCAGCATATTCCACAGCGCGCTCTTCACCGGCATAAACGCCAGCAGCAGGCCGGGCATAGCCGGGATCAGCGGGATGAGCTGCAGGTAGGTGCTGGCCTCTTTCGGGCCGCGGCTATACGACGCCACCACCATCTGCAGCGCGCCGCCCAGCAGCAGCATTGGCAGCGCCAGCAGCCCGATCAGCGCGCTGGAGGCCAGGCTGAAGCTCAGCTGCACGCCCAGCGCCGCGCCCAGCGGCACCAGATTCACCACCAGCGCAAAGGCGATCAGCGTCTCGATCAACACCACCGCGCCGACGGCCAGCACCGCCAGTAGCTTGGCCAGCACGAACTCGTGGCGCGGCACCGGGTTGATCAGCAGCGGCTCGAGCGAGCCGCGCTCGCGCTCGCCGGCGGTGCTGTCGACCGCCAGGCCCGCGCCGCCCGAGAACACCGAGAAGATAATAAAGTACGGCAGCAGGTTCAGCAGGCTGGCCGCGCGGCTCTGCGCCGTCGCCACGTCCACGTCTTCCACCGCCAGCGCCTGCGCTGCGGCCGGGCTTACGCCGCGCGCCAGCAGCCGCAGCGCGCCGATCTGGCCGCTGTAGCTGCGCAGCAGGTCGCGCGCCCGGCCGACGGTCACGCCGGCCGACTGGCGCGACTCGTCGATCACCAGCTGCACGGCGGCCGGCTCGCCGGCCACAAAGGCGCGGCGATACTCGGGCGGGATCACCAGCACCACGTCGGCATCGCCCGCGCGCACCGCCGCCTGCGGGTCGGCCGGCGCTGGCGCGATCTGCACATTCTGCTGGCGCAGAAATTCAACCAGCGCCGGCGCGTTTTCGGCGCCGGCCACCGGCAGCTCCAGCCGCTTCTCGCTCTGGTCGGCGGCCACCCGCCCGATCACCGAGAACATCAGCACCAGGATCAGCGGGCCGAGCAGCGGGTAGAACAGCGCGGTGCCGAGCGTGCGCCGGTCGCGCAGGTGGTCGGTAATCTCTTTTATAAAGATCGTGCGAATTCGATCGAACATCACAGTGTCTCTCAATGGGCCTAAGAAGCTGTGTGAAAAGGGTGGTTTGGAGCGACGAAGTCCCTCCAAGTATCCACTTTTTCTGGCGGGCGGCGGCCACGAATGCGGCCGCCACCCGCCAGAACCGTACTCAATACAGCGGCGCGCCTACAGCATGATCCCCTCTTCGCTGCCGATCGCCGCCACAAAGGCGTCTTCGAGGTTCGGCTCGCCAGTGGCGGCGCGCAGCTCGTCGGGCGTGCCGGCAGCGGCCACGCGGCCCTGCGCGATCACCACGATCGAGTCGCACAGCGCCGCGACTTCCTGCATAATATGGCTCGAGAACAGCACGCACGCGCCTTCGTCGCGCAGCCGCCGGATGATCGTCCGCATCGCGCGCGTGCTCATCACGTCCAGGCCGTTGGTCGGCTCGTCGAGCAGAATGTTGCGCGGGCCGTGCACCAGCGCCCGCGCAATCGCCACCTTCACGCGCTGGCCCTGCGAAAAGCCCTCGGCGCGCCGCTCGGCAATATCGCGCATGTCAAGCAGGTCGATCAGGCTGTCGATCGCGCGCTCAAGCGCCGCGCCGCGCATGCCGTGCAGCCGGCCGAAGTAGCGGATGTGCTCGCGCGCGGTCAGGCGCTGGTACAGCCCGCGGTTGTCGGGCAGCACGCCGATGCGCCGGCGCACCGCGTCGGGCTGCTGGGCGGCGTCGATGCCATCCACCAGCGCCGTGCCGCCGTCGGGGCGCACGATCGTGTAGAGGACGCGCAGCGTGGTGGTTTTGCCCGCGCCGTTGGGGCCAAGCAGGCCAGTGATCCGGCCGTCGGGCGCGACAAACGACACATCGCGCACCGCCGCCACGCTGCCAAACGATTTCTGCAGATGCTTGACTTCGATCATACCATGCTTCACTTTCGGGGGTTTGGGGGCGGCTTCGCTGCCCCGAAATTTCTTTTTCTTGTGCGGCGCCTGGCAAAGCCGGGCGCCGCACAAGAAAACACAAGTAATCAAACGGAGTTGGTATCATTCGCTCACGGCTCGGTGCCGGCGAAGCTGGTAAAGAACGGCATCGCGCGAATATCGGCGACGCAGGCGGTGTCCAGGCCGGCCACGCTCGCGCGCTCGACGAACTCGGCGGCCAGGCGCGGCAGGCAGCCGCGCGGCAATACGTTATGGCCCTGCCCCGGCGCCACTAGCTGCATGCTGTTGCGCAGCGTGGCGGCGGCGCGCTCGGCATTCGCCGGCGGCGTCACCGGGTCGGCCTCGCCCGAAAGCAGCAGCACCGGCACATCCGAGGCCACCGGCTGCTTGAAGTCCGGCGCGACCGCGCCGGCCGGCCAGGCGGCGCAGGCCGCGCGCAGCTGCGCAAGCGAGCCCGCGCCGAGGTAGCCCGCGCCTGCGCCGGCCGGCTCGCCAAAGAACGGTACGTCCTCGGCGCACAGCACCGCCAGGTTCAAGCCGCCGCTGATGCTCTGGCCAAGCTGCTGGCTCACCAGCAGCGCCTGCGCAGCCAGCAGGCGAGTGTCGCCCGTGGCGTAAGCGCTGTGGATCAGCAGCGGCAGCAGCGCGGCCGTCTCGGGGGCGTAGCTCAGCAGCCGCACGCTGCTGGCCAGCATCTCGCGCGTGAAGGTCACGTCGGTGGGCGCGCCGGTGAGCGGGTGGGCTACGCTGAGCTTCGCCGGCTGGCGGTCGAGCCGCGCCAGCAGCTCGGCAAACTCGCCGCCGACATTCGGGAACGCGGCTGCGCAGGCTGGCTCGGCGGCGCAGCGCGCGAAGATCATGTCGAGCGCGCGCTGTGCGTCGGGCGCCACAGCCAGGCCCAGCGCCGCGTCTTGCGGCACCACGCCGTCGAGCAGCGCCGCGCGCACCTCGCCGCCATGCTGGCCCTTGTCGGTCAGCGCCAGGCGCGTACCATACGACACACCGTACAGGTTGATCTGGCCGTAGCTCCGCGCCGCGCGCGCCTGGTCGAGGTCGTCTGCGGCCTGCGCCGTGGTATACAGCCACGGGTCGGCGCCGAGCTGGGCCAGGCACTCGCGCGCCTGCGCGGCGATCTCGCGCTCGTCGGGCGCGCTCAGCTCGCGCTCGAATGCCGCGCAGCGCAGCGGGTGCGATCCGCCGGTGCCGCGCTGATCGACCAGCACGATGTCGCGCTGCCGATTGATCGGCTTGAGCGCCGCCGCGAGCAGCGGGTAGCTGTCGATCGCCGACTGGCCTGGCCCGCCGGCCAGAAAGAACAGCGGGTCGGCGGCCGGGGTGCGGCTCACCGCCGGCACCACCGCGACGCGCAGCTCGATCGTCCGGCCGCGCGCGGCGGCGCGATCTTCAAACACCGCCAGGGTGCCGCAGCGCGCCGCCACCCGCTCGGCCAGGCCAGGCGCGCCGATCTGGCACGGCGCCAGCGCCAGCGCCGGGCCAACGTCGGCCGGCGCGCCGCCGCAGCCGGCCAGCAGCAGCACCAACAGCAACAGCAACACCCGCCGCGGGAACACTCGAAGCATTGCGAGATCCTCATCGTGCCAAAGCCACAGCCTCAGTCTAGCGCGCGGCTATCACGCGAGTTCGCCGAAATTGTGACAAAACTGCGAACTTGGGCCGACGTGCTAATCGCGCAGCAGCTTCACCAGCACCCGCCTGGTGCGCGGCCCGTCGAACTCGGCGAGGTAGATCGCCTGCCAGCGGCCCAGCACCAGCCGGCCGCCTTCAACAAACACGAAGTGCGAGAAGCCCATGGCGCTGGCCTGCAGGTGCGAGGCCGAGTTGTCTTCGATATGCCGGTAGCCGGCGTCTTCGCGCGGGGCCACGCGCCGCAGCAGCATGAGCATATCGTGCTGCACGCCGGGGTCGGCATTTTCCTGGATGGTGATGCCGCAGGTTGTGTGCGGCACATACAGCAGCGCAACGCCCGCCTCCAGCCCGCGCTCGCGCACAAGCCGCGCCACCTCGCCGGTGATATCTACCATGCACTCCTGGCCGCTGGTGCGAACCGACAGCTCGTGGATCATTGTGCTCCTCACACTGCTTCACTCGTTCGCCAGCCGCGCCAGTGCCGCGTCGAGCGCCGCCTCAAGCTGCGCGCCGTCGGGCAGGCCGCCCTGCGCCAGCGCGGGCTGGCCACCGCCGCGCCCGCCCAGCGGCGCCAGCGTGGCGCGCAGCAGCGCCCCGCAGTCGAGCGCCAGCCCCTCGGCGCGCGCGAAGATCAGCTGGGTCTTTTCGGCGCGCCCGCCCAGCAGCGCCACGCCGCCCAGCCCGGCGATCGCCTTTGCCAGCGCGCGCAGCTCTTCGGGGCCGCGGCCGGCGAAGGCCCGCCGCACCACCCGCAGCTCGCCGCGCGCCTCGGCATTGCTCAGCAAATCGCGCGCCTCCAGGCCGATCAGCTGGTCGGCGGCCAGCTCAAGCCGCTTGCGCTGGCGCTCCTCGGCCTCGCGCACCCGCGCCACCGCCGCCTCGACCTCGTCGGCGCCCACCGACAGCGCGCCGGCCAGGCGGGCCAGCGCGGCGTTCTTCCAGCGCAGATCGCCCAGCGCCCGGCCGCCACACACAAACTCCACCCGCACCACCTCGCCGCGGCGCTCCCAGCGGCGCAGATGCGCCAGCCCCACGCCGCCGGTTGCGCGCGGATGCGTGCCGCCGCAGGCCGAGTGGTCGAAGTCGGGCACCGACACCACCCGCACCGCGCCGCTCACCTGCGGCGGCTTGCGCAGCGGTAGCCGCGCCAGCTCCTCGGGCGTCACAAAGCGCGCCAGCACCGGCCGTTCCTCCCAGATCACCTGGTTGGTCAGGTCTTCGGCTGCGGCTGCCTGCTCGGCCGCGAGCGCCGTCGCGGCTAGGTCGATCGTCGCGGCGGCGGCGCCCAGGTGGAACGACACGGTCTTGAGGCCAAACAGCTGCTCGAACGCCGCCGAGAGCAGGTGCTGGCCGTGGTGCTGCTGCATATGGTCGAAGCGCCGCGCCCAGTCGACCTGGCCCTCCACCACGTCGGCGTCGAGCGGCGCGGCGAGCGTGTGCCACACCAGGCCATCGTCGGCCTGCACGTCGAGCACGGCCACGCCGCCGAGCGTGCCGGCGTCGGCCGGCTGGCCGCCGCCCTCGGGGTAGAAGGCGCTCTGGTCGAGCGCCACCGCCGGGCGGCCGCCGCGCTCGGCGCGGGCGATCACACGGGCGCTGAAGCGCGTGAGGTACGCGTCGCTGAAGTACAGTCGTTCTGTATCCATTGCTCTTTCCTGGCTACGCGGTTTGGGTTGGCTGATTGTACACCAACGGCAGCCCCGTGGCGGCGCCTCGCCGGACGCGCCATTTGGCTTCCAAGGAAAAGCGCGCGCTGCCAGCATCGGCGCAGGGCGCTCATGCCTCAGGGCCAACCAGCGCGCGGCGCGCCCCCAAGGCTCAAATAGCCAGGGCACAGCCCTTGAAATATCACCGCCCATCCGTTTATACTTAGCACTTGCACAGCTAGCGCGCTCAGCCTTCGGCAGAGCGGTACTACGCTATTCAGGTGCTCGATTGTTCGCGCAAAGCGCGAATAATCGAGCACAACAGAACGAAAAGTGTATTGGGCAAATACACCCTGCACGGTGGGGGTGCGGGGCGGCTTCGCCGCCCCCGCAGAAATCTTGGTGATGGTGCGGCGCGGCGAAGCCGCGCCGCACCATCACCAATGTGCAGCATGTGCTTGCCCAGCACACAAAAGAACGAAAAGTACCGTGAAGGAGCGCGCCGCCAGAGGCAAACACGCCGGGCACGTACGCCATGCCTGTTCGGAAGCGAGATACACACGGAGGAACTATGGCATTTCCGGTATTCGTCCACGCGGTCAACAGCGCCACCGGCGACGCCGCCTGGCCAGTCGAGGGTCAAGGCTGGAATGAGTGCGGCTGCACCGCAGCCTCGAACGCGGCCAACCTGCTGGCCCAGGCGCAGCGCTACCGCAAAGACGATTTTGTGCGCGAGGCCGGCGTATTCTTTCAGCCGCAGTGGGGCGGCACGCCCAGCCCCGTCACCACCTGGCTGCTGAAGCGCCACGGCTTCGGCACGCACTTCGGCAACCTGCAGCGCACCGACTACGAGGCAGTGCTGCGCGACCTGATCGACCGTGGGGTGCCGGTGATCATCGAGCTGGGCATGGTGAAAATGGGGTCGGTGGCGGTTTCCGGGCAGCACTCGGTGGTGCTGGTGGGCTACAGCGAGCCATTCCACGATCAGAGCGGCCAGCTCCGCGAAGAGTACTATATCGTCGACGCGCAGTGGCCGGCGCTGGGCCAGTTTTCGCTGGCCTCGAACAACCGCGATTTCAATGGCGACGGCGTGGTCGAGGAGTTCCCCGGCAACCGCACGCTGACGCGCGCCGAGCTGAGCATCGCCTACCCCATGCGCACCTACTTCCCGGTGTTCGCCACGCAGGCCGATCACGATGCCTGGTACAGCCGCCACATCGGCGTCGACTCGGGCTTCCCGCTGTTTGGCGGCCTGGCCGGCCAGTTCGTCACCGGCTCGCGCGATATCTGGCTCGGCACGCAGGGCCAGGCCGAGCCGCTGCCCTCGGCCTAGCTGCCCCGCGCATGCAAAAGCCCCGCCGTGCTGCCACGGCGGGGCTTGGTGATTCAGGCGACTGGTTACTTAACCGTCAGCGTGCCCTTCATGCCGGCGGTGTAGTGGCCGGGGAAGGTGCACAGGAAGGTGTAGGTGCCCGGGTCGGCCTTGAAGCTGATCGAGTCGCTCCCGCCACCATCAACCAGCTTGGTGTGCGCCAGAATGTTGGCATCGTCGGGAATGTAGCCCTTGGCATCGCCAGCGGCAACGCCAGCCTCATCGACCTTCGCCGCTACGTCGTCGCCGCCCTTCACCAGCACCCAGTTGTGCTTCTGGGCGCCCGAGCCGTTCTTGAACGTCACTTTTACGTCGCCAGGAGCCGCGCTCAGGTTGCCGGGCGCGAACTGCAGCTGCTCGCCCGCAGTCGAAACGTTCAGCGCCGCAGGTGCGCCGCCGCCCCCGCCGCCAGTGCTGCCACCACCGCCACCGCACGCCGATAGAAGCAGTGCACTGGCCAGCGCCACACCCGACATCCACGAGCGTACATTGAGCTTCATGGGGTAACTCCTTTGTTCTAGACATCTGACCGATTTTGACCGTGTGTATTATCTCACAATCATCTTGTTTGTCAAACGCATGCAGACATGCCCGACATTCGCAGAAAGATTGTGCCTCCCTTTCGGATGATGCCGTGCACCGCACGCCAGCACCCCGGCCACACGCCGCAGGCCACCGCGCGATCTTCGCAACCGCCGCGCCGCCGGCCAAGCGCCACACCGACAATAGCATGGCCCAGTCACACTTGTGTTACACGCGCTGGCGAACCAGGCCGCGCAGCCGAGAGCAGCCGCAGCGCCCGGCACACGCGCCTGTAAACAAGGCGTGCGAATTCTGCGACCCCACAAGCACCAAAAACGTATATACTATCGTTGACGCGACCGCCCAGGGCGCAAACGCGCCCCAACCGCGTCGCGCAGTGCAAGCAGCAGAGCGTTATATGTTTAGGGTGAACACCATGAAAACAATGCGCAGGCTTCACCGGCGCCTCGGGCAATTGCTGCTCGCCGGCACCGTGCTCTTGCTAGCCGCGCTCGCGCTCGCCTCGCCGGCCGCCGCCCAGTCGAAATCGGTGCTGGTCGAGCGGCGCGACGGCGATATCAGCGTGCTGCCCAACGGCGACGTGCAGGTCGTCGAGGTCTGGAGAACCCAGTTTCAAGGCGGCCCGTTCCACTTAGCGTTCCGCTCGATCCCGCTCAACCGCGTTGAGTCGATCGACGGCTGGAGCGTCAGCGAGGGCACGCAGAACTACCTTCAGGTGAGCGGCGAAAATCCGTTCACCTTCAATGTGGCGCCGAACGGCGGCGAGCAGAAAATCACCTGGTACTTCCCCAGCACCACCGACCAGACGCGCACTTTCACGCTGCGCTACCGGCTGCGCGGCGCGCTACGGATCTACCCCGACGGCGACCAGTTCTTCTGGAAGTTTATCGAGAGCGATCGCCAGTATACGATCAACGACTCGCGGGTCGCCGTGCATATGCCGCAGGGCCTACCCCCCAGCCAGCTCAAGGTCGCCAGCTACCGCAACAGCACCACCGAAACCGGCCACGCCCGCGTGGACGAAGACGGCACCGCGGTGTTCGACGGGCGCGCGTTCGGCAGCGGCGACGAGTGGGAAGTGCGCGTGCAATTCCCGCACGGCGTTGTCAGCGCCAGCCCGCCCGCGTGGCAGGCCGCCGACGACGCGCGCATCGCCGCCGAGGCCGCGCGCAAGGCCAAGGAGCCGTTCTACAACCTGATCGCGCTGGTGTCGTCGGTGCTGCTGGGCTTGGGCGGCTTCGGCGGCCTGTACCTGCTGTGGTACGGGCGCGGGCGCGACAAGCCCACCGGCATCACAGCCGAGTTCTACCCGACCCCGCCCGAAGACGTGCCGCCCGGCCTGGTGGGCACGCTGATCGACGAGCGCGCCGACATGAAAGACATCATCGCCACGCTCGTCGACCTGGCGCGGCGCGGCTACTTGCAGATCGCCGAGACCGAGAAGCAGGGCTTTATCGGCTCGACGCGCGAGTTCACGTTTGTGCGCGGCCAGGCCGACCTGCGCCAGCTGCGGCCGTACGAGCGCGCGCTGTTCGAGAAGATCTTCGGCAGCAGCATGGGCGAGCGCACGCTCGCGAGCCTGCGCAACCAGTTCTACACCGAGCTGCCCGAGCTGAAGAAGCGCATGTACGAGGAGGTGGTGCGCCAGGGCTATTTCGACGAAAACCCCAACAGCGTGCGCAACCGCTACACCGTGCTGGCGGTGCTGCTGCTGCTCCTGGCGATCATCGGCGGCTGCCTCGGCAGCAGCGCGCTGGCGCTCTACACGCCGCTGGCGCCGCTGGTGGGCTTTGTGATCATCGCGCTGGCGATCGGCTTCCTGATCCTCAGCCGCTACATGCCGCGCAAAACCCAGCAGGGCGCGGTGGCCGCCGCCAAGTGGCAGGCGTTCCGCCGCTACCTCGAGCGGATCGATAAGTACACCAACGTGGCACAGGCCAAAGAGCAGTTCGAGCGCTACCTGCCCTACGCGGTGGCCTTTGGCCTCGAGCGCAGCTGGGTGCAGAAGTTCGCCCAGGTCGATACGCCCGCGCCCGGCTGGTACTACCCCTACGGCTACGGCTACGGCCCGCGCCACTACGGCACTCCGGGCGGGCACGCCGGCTCGGGCGCGCCGGCCGGCTCGGGCGGCGGCCTGCCCTCGCTCGACCAGGCGGCCGGCGGGGCGTTCGCCGGGCTGAATAGCATGAGCTCCGGGTTCTTCGACATGCTCAACTCGACATCGTCGATCTTCACTAGCTCGCCCTCCAGCTCGAGCGGCGGCGGTGGCGGCGGCTTCAGCGGCGGCGGCGGTGGCGGCGGCGGCGGCGGCGGCGGGTCCAGCGGCTTCGGCTAGAATGTGCAGGGTTCGCAGGTTGCAGGGCACGAGCTTTCGAACCTGCAAACCTCTCAAACTCCCAACAAAAGGATGGAGTGCATGATCGGAAGCGGAAAAACCGTAGGCATGATCCTGATCGGCGCCGGCCTGGCGATCCTTCTCGTGGTCGCGCTGTTCATCGGCTCGGGCGTCGCGTCGGGCCGGCTCGGCGGGTCGGGCGCGATCCTTGGCATCGGGCTGTTCGGCGTGCTGCCACTGCTGATCCTCGGCGGCATCGGCGCCTACCTGCTGAGCAAAGGCCGCGCCGAAGAGCAGGAGCTGGCCGGCGTGCGCAAAAAAGAGCGCCTGCTCGGCCTGATCCAGGCCCAGGGCAAGGCCCCGCTCAACTCGATCATCGTCGAGCTGAAAATGACCCGCGACGAGGTCAAGCAGGATATCTACGAGCTGGTGCAGCAGGGCCTGTTCACCGGCTATATCGACTGGAGCACCAACACCTTTTACTCAAAGGACGCCGCGCAGGTTGGCAGCAACAAATGCCCGAACTGCGGCGGCGTGCGCGAGCTAGTGGGCCAGGGGATCGTTAAGTGCCAGTACTGCGGCGCTGAGCTGTTCATCCCGCCCGGCGCGCCGCAGACCACGGCAACTCCCACGCCGCCGCCCGCCAAAGCCTAGGCCGACCCTGTAATACTGTGTGCGGTTTTTCCGCGCGGAGCGCGGAAAAACCGCACTGCCGAAGGCAGAGCGCGCCAACTGCGTACGTCCTAACACAAAGAAATTTGGAGGCGGCGAAGCCGCCCCCAAACCCCCACCAAAGTGTCAGGGATCAAGCGAAATTGGTATAACCATAGCATATGGAGGACGACATGGCCCGAATTATTGATGTGATCGAGTTCGTCGACGAGACCGGCCGCGAGATTATTCACCGCGAGCCCCAGGGCGAAGCCTTCGACATCCGCTTCGGCTCGCAGCTGATCGTGCGCCCCAGCCAGGTGGCGATCTTCTTCCGCGACGGCCAGGCGCTCGACTCGTTCGGCCCCGGCCGGCACACCCTCACCACCGCCAACATCCCCATCCTGGCCGGCCTGATCGGCATGGCCACCGGCGGGCGCACGCCATTCCCGGCCGAGGTGCTGTTCGTCAACATGCGCCAGTTCCTCGACCAGAAGTGGGGCACCAGCGAGCCGGTGGCCGTGCGCGACACCGCCTTCGGCATGGTGCGCCTGCGCGCGTTCGGCAGCTATGCCTACCAGGTGAAAGAGCCGCTCCAGTTCGCCAACCAGATCGCCGGCCAGCAGGGCATCTTCACCACCGGCGAGCTCGAGAATTACCTGCGCGGCATTATCATGCAGCGCTTTACCGACGTGCTGGGCGAGCAGCAGCGCAGCCTGCTCGAGCTGGCCGGCCAGTTCAGCGAGCTGAGCACCGGCGTCAAGGCCCAGCTGGCCGACGACTTCAGCGCGATCGGCCTGCAGCTCGCGGCCTTCTACATCGGCTCGATCTCGCCGACCGAGGACACCGCCAAGGCGATCGACGAGCGCGCGTCGATGGGCGCGATCGGCGATATGGACGCCTACATGAAGTTCAAGGCCGCCCGCGCCATGGGCGACGCCGCCAATAATCCCGGCGGCGCGGCCGGCGCGGGCGTGGGCCTCGGCGCGGGCGTGGGCCTCGGCGCTGCGATGGCGGGCGCGCTCGGCCAGGCCATGCAGCCGCGCCCGGCCGCGCCGGCTCCCGCCGATCCGGCGCCCGCAGGCGGCGCGCTGACACGCGCCCAGGTGCAAGAGGCGATCGACGCGCTCGATCTGCGCTTCTCGAAAGGCGAGATCAGCGAAGACACCTACAACCGCATGAGCAAAAAGTGGGAGGAGCGGCTCAAAGAGCTGGGCGGGTAGTGCTGCATCAGGGCTTGCGCGGCCCCCCGCCCTACGGTTAGGGGCCGATTGCGGCCCCTAACAACCCCCAAGCCCCATACAAGAATGCCGTCTCTGTTTCAGCGCCGGTGGCGGATGCCTCGGGGCATGGAAAGGGGTGTATGCACGCCCTGAGGCATGATCGCGTGACATTGTTCGCCGGTACAGCGCTCTTTCAGCCGGAGAGGTTTTAGGAGAACCGGCCGGGTTCTCCTAATCGGGGGGTCGGGGGCGAAGCGCCCCGGAACGAAAACGAAGCCGTGCTTGGGCCGGGTGCACAGCGCCCCGGAAAGAAGACTGGGACCGGGCGCGCAGCGCCCCGGAAAGAAGACTGGAACCGGGCGCGCAGCGCCCCGGAAAAAAGACTGGGGCCGGGTGTACAGCGCCCCGGAAAGTGAATATAAAGGCGAACCCTATGTTCGCCCACAGGGCGAGTGCGCAGTTCACCAAACGGATCAAACCCATGACCGAGCACGACTTCACCTATACCAAAGACGCGCACGCCGCCGCCTGGACCGAGCACTACGTCTTCAACCAGCTCATCCCCTACATCGGCAACAAGCGCAAGCTACTCGGCCTGATCCACGAGGCGATCGGCCGCACCGGCGCCGCCGCCGGCGCCACCTTTCTCGACATGTTCGCCGGCAGCGGGGTTGTGGCGCGCATGGCCAAGCAGCTTGGCTTCCGCGTGCTCGCAAACGACTGGGAGCCCTACGCCGAGGCGATCAACCGCTGCTACGTCGAGTGCAACGCGCCGCCGCCGTTTCGCGCGCTCGGCGGCTACGACACCGCGATTGGCCGGCTCAACGCCCTGCCGCCGCGCGCCGACTGGGTGACGCGCCACCTGTGCCCCGCCAGCGACCAGCGCTACGACCGCGCGCGCGACCGGCTGTTCTACACCCGCGCCAACGGCATGATCATCGACGCCATGCGCGAGCAGATCGACCAGTGGCAGCGCGCCGGCGACCTCTCATTGCACGAGCGCGACTGCCTGCTCGCGCCGATGCTCTACCAGGCATGCTACACCAGCAACACCAGCGGCGTGTTCAAAGGCTTCCACAACGGCTGGGGCGGCCAGACCGGCACCGCGCTCTACCGCATCCTCGCGCGCTTCGAGCTGCGGCCGGCGCTGTTCCACGACAACCGCCAGCCCAACCAGGTGTTTCGCATGGACGCCACCGCGCTGGCCGGGCAGCTGCGCGCCGCCGGCCAGCGTGCTGAGATCGCCTACCTCGACCCGCCGTACAACCAGCATCCCTACGGCAGCAACTACCACGTGCTGAACTCGATCGCGCTATGGGATCGGCCGCCGCTCAGCGAGCACATCGCCGGCCGCAACAAAGCCGCCATCCGCACCGACTGGCGCGCCGAGCGGCGCAGCGCCTACAACCACCGCGGCGACGCCGAGCAGGCCTTCGCCACGCTGCTCGCCGCCCTCGACGCGCGCTGGATCCTCACGAGCTACAGCACCGACGGCGTCATCCCGCTTGGCGCGCTGGTGCGCGCCTGCGCCGATCGCGGCCACACCAGCGTGGTGCAGCGCGAGTACAAGCGCTACCGCGTCAGCAGCCAGCGCTTCTCGGCCAAGCCGCTGAACATCGAGTTCGTGCTGATCGTCGACACCGCGCGGCGCCACGCCGGCCCCAGCCCCGAGGCGATCTGCGAGCAGCTGCGCCACGCCGAGCGCGCCGCCCTGGCCGAGCACCCCGAGATGCAGAGTGGCCGATCCGCCGACGACGCAGATTGATGGAGCTTCGAGGTTGGCTGAAAGTTGTAGGACAAACGCACTTGGCACCTTCAGCCTTCGGCAGATCGGCAAGTACCACGCTGCCGCAGGCGAAATGCACCGCTTCGAGAAGCCGAACAACACAACTGCGTGAATAGTGAGGGTTCGGGGGCGGCGAAGCCATCCCCGAACGTTCTTTTTGTGAAGCCCTCCCCGGCGAAGTCGGGCAGAGCATCACCAAAAGAAAGCGATCAAACGGAGCTAGTATCAGCTGCGGTCGCGCAGCCGCCGCTCGAGGATCTGGTCGTCGGCCATGCCGTGCAGCCGCAGGTAGAAGCGCGCCGCGTCGAGCAGCGCGTCTTCGGGGATCAAGCCCACCAGCTCGCTCTCGGCCACCAGCGCGCCGTAGGCCGCCGCCTCGCGCGCTACCATCTCGACGACGCGGTGGATCGGGGTGGTGCGAAAGTCGATCAGGTTCATCGACACCTGGGCGCGGCCCTCGACGAGCATGCCCAGCGCGCGCACGCCGCGCAGCCCGCCCGACGAGCCGCGCACCGCTTTGGCGATGCGCTTGGCCACCTCGACATCGGCGGTGTTGAGGTAGATGTTGTAGGCGATCAGTGGCTGGCGCGCGCCGACGATCGTGGCCCCGGCGGTGCCCATGCGCGCCGGGCCGAAGTCAGGCGCGCGCGCGGGGTCGCTGCCGATCGCCTCGCGCAGCCCCTCGTACTCGCCGCGCCGCAGGTTTGGCAGCGCGGCGCGCTCGGGCCGGGTGGCCGCCGCCTCGTACAGGTACACCGGGATGCCCAGCTCGTCGCCGATGCGCTGGCCCACCGCGCGCGCAATCGCCACGCACTGCTCAAGCGTCGCGCCGCGCAGTGGCACGAACGGCAGCACGTCGGTGGCGCCAACCCGGGGGTGCTGGCCGCTGTGCTGGGTCATGTCGATCAGCTCGGCGGCGCGGCGCACCGCCTGAAATGCCGCCTCGGCCACCGCCTCGGCCGGGCCGGCAAAGGTGATCACGCTGCGGTTGTGGTCGGCGTCGGCGCTGGTGTCGAGCAGCGTCGCGCCCGGCACCTCGGCCACGGCCGCGCCGATCGCCGCGATCACGTCTTCCCGCCGGCCCTCGCTGAAGTTTGGAATACATTCGATCATTGGCGTCCTCCTCGAGCCTCGAGCGCTTCCGGCGCCATTCTACCGCACAAGCGCCAGCTCGGCGATCGGCAGCGGCCCGGCCCCGTCGCGAAACGGCAGCGGCCGCCCGTCCGGCCCGATCAGCTCGACGCTCAGGCTGGCAGGCTGAGCCGCTACATCGTTCGGCAGCGCCAGCACCACGCGCTGCTCGGCAAGCTCGCCCTCCTGCCAGGCGTGCGTGCCGTGTTCGCGCGCCCCCAGCGGCTGGGTCTGCTCGGCCAACGCGCGGCCGCTGGCGTCGCGCAGTAGCACGCGCGCCTGCAGGTCGCCGTCGATCTTCTTCAAGCTTTGCCACACCAGCGTCAGCTCGAGCACCGCGCCCGGCCGCGCCCGCGCGCCCGGCAGTGTGTAGCCCTCCAGACGAATCGTGCCGTCGGCCGATTGGGCCACGCGCGCGCTGGCTGGGCGCGGCAGCGGCACCACGTCGAAGATCACGCTTTCGGCCACGGGCTTTTGCACAGCGCCGCCGGCGCGCTGCCAGCTCGCCAGCGTGGTGCCATACACAACCTTGGCGTCGTTGGCCAGCAGCAGCGAGGCCTGGTAGCGGCCATCGGCCGGCGCCGCCACGCCGCCGGCAAGCTCGACCGGCCGGCCGCCAGTATAGAGCGCCGCTTTGAGCCCGGCCATGTCGAGGTCGAGCAGCAGTGGGTCGCCGCCATTCGGGAAGAACACCCACTGGCCTACCTCGCGCCAGTCGTCGCTGGTGGGCGGGGCGTATGCCAGCGAGATCAGCGCGGTGAGCTTCTGCCGGCCCTCGGGCAGCTGCTCGGTGTGCAGCCGGATGTCGGCGCAGGCCTGCGCGGGGTCGCCGCCCGGGCGCGGCGTCACCTGCACGAACACCTCGTCGCGCGCCAGTACCCCGCCCTCGCACGCTTGCGGGTCGCACAGCTCGCCCCACCACAGGTACAGCGGCTCGTCGCCCGGCGCGCTCAGCCGCAGCTCGCCGGGCAGCCTAAGCGGCTCACTGGTGATCTGCGCCAGCCCGCCCGGCAGGCTGTAGCGTGCGCTCGCGCCAGCCCTGTCTATCTCAAGCGCGGCGGGCCGGAAGCTCGCCGCCGCCAGCACCAGCCGCGCCTGGCCCGGCGTGGAGGCAGGGCCACGCTCGCCGGGCAGCGCGATCCGCCCGGCGCCAAGGCGCAGCGTCAGCGGCGCGCCGGGGCGCACTACCGCAAGGCTCGCGGCCTTGCCGAAGGCGCGGTGGTAGCGCACGCCCGGCGCGCGCCCATACAGCCGCAGGCCGCCGCCAGCCCAGCGCAGGTCGGCCGGGCGGTAGCCGTAGTCGCCGGGCGCGGCCTCGGACGGCAGCAAGGCCATGTCGGGCGGCGGGTCGTTTGACACGCTGCTGATCGCGCCGTAGCCGGTGTGAAATCGCCCCGACAGCTCGTGCCCCAGCAGCGCGTAGCTCAGCAGGCTGTTGAATACTTCGGAGTGGTGCGGCGGCGGCACAACCAGCACGCTCGCCCCGGCCGGCACCTGCGCGCCCATGTCGAGCACCGCGAACTCGTCGGCTGTCCACAGCTGCGGCCCGGCGGCGCTGTAGCGCGCCTGCACCGCCCAGGTCGTCGCCAGGTTCAGCGCCACGATCAGCCCGGCCCCGGCGCACACGGCCGGCCACAGCAGCCAGCGCGGCCGCGCCAGGCGCCACAGCGCATGCCCGCCAGCCGCCAGCAGCAGCGCCAGCAGTGGCACGGCAAAGGTCGCGCCCTTGTAGAAGCCGTAGTAGTAGCCCACCGCAGCGGTGTACCCCTGGTACCCCGCCGCGCCCAGGCTCAGCGCCGCCAGCAGCGGCACACGCCGCGACGCAAGCGCCGTCACCAGCAGCGCCAGCGCCACCAGCAGCGCCAGCGCCACTAGCCACTCGCTGGCCACAAACGCCTCGCGGTTGAACGACGCGCTCAGGCCCAGCACATCGGCCTCGCCCACAAACTCGGTGATCTGAAAGCCCGTGGCGGCGTCGCCGATCTCTTGCAGAAAGCCCTGCTTGAAGAAAAAGAACGCCTGCGCCGCACCGCTCAGCCCCGCCGCCAGCACGCCAAGCGCGCCAATGCGCGCGGCGAGCTGCGAGCGCCGCACGCCCTGCGGCGGCCTGGCCAGCAGAAACAGCGCGGCCGGCGCAAGAAACGCCACGTACGCGGTGAGGGCCGGGTAGTAGCCGGTCGCCAGCCCCCCCGTCAGCAGCGCGCCGGCCCCGATCGCGCGCCGGCCGCCCCCGCGCAGCGCAGCGAGGCTACCTGCCAGCGCGGCGGGCAGCAGCGCCAGCCCGACGATGTGGTTCGAGAAGCTGTTGTACGCCACCCACAGCGGCAGCCAGCCCAGCGCGGCCAGCGCCGCGCCTAACAGCGCCGCCGGCCGCGCCATCCCCACCGCCCGGCCCAGCGCGTACGCCGCTGGCGGTATCAGCGCAAGCAGCAGCGCCATCATGCCGGCGTAGCTGCGCGCCGGGTCGGCCCCGGCCAGGCCGCTGGCCGCCGCGTGGAGGTACGAGAACGCGTGGATGCGGCCCGAAACCGGCGGCGTGGTGACGATCGCCACCAGCGGGTTGCGCGGCAGCAGCGCCAGGTCGCGCTGCGATGCGAGCTGGAGCACCCGCCCGAGCGGCACGTAGAACTCGGCGGCATCCCAGTTGCTGCCGATCGGCAGCGCCAGCCCCCAGCGCAGCGGCGGCAGCACCGCCAGCCAGAACGCCACGCCCGCCAGCGCCCAGGCCGCCAGCGGCGCGGCTTCGCGAACAAAGGCGCGGCGCGGCGAAGCCGCATTCGCGCAGCGCAGGGCTCGCTTCTTTGTGCTGGGGCGCAGCGCAGCCCACGCGTTCAGCGGCAGGGCCAGCAGCGCGAGGCCCGCCGCCACGCGCGTTGGCGCGAGCGCGGTGGTGGTGGTGAGCGCGGCGGTGACGCACAGCAACAGCGAGAGGCCCAGGTGTGGCATGAGCAGGGCGCGCTCGGCCCACGGGGCGGCCGGCAAAAGCAGCCGCGCGGGCGCGTAGCCCAGAAAGAAGCACAGCAGCAGCGCCAGCAAAGGGGGGGCCAGCAGATCGTACGTCGTGGCTAGATCCTCATGTCGCGAAGCTCAAGATGTCGATGCGCGATCGGCGCACCTCGATCCAGTCGCCCGGCTCAAGCTGCGACTTACCGATCGTCTCGGCGAGGCTCGCGGCGGTGACGCTGGTGCGCACACCGATCACGCCCACGCCAATGTCGAGCAGCAGCTCGGTGTACAGCGCCTCGTACGGCAGGTGCTCGCGCTCGGCCTCCCAGGCCGGCACCGCCAGCACGCGGCCATACGCCGTCGGCACGGTGCTGGCGCGCCCAGGCGCGAGGCCCTCCTCGGCCGCCAGGCCCTGGCGCGGCCGGCCCTCTTGCAGCCGTACGCTGCTCAGCAGAAACACCAGCTTGGCCACGCCTTCGCGCCCCTCCAGCGCCGGGTCGACGCGGTGGTGCCGGTCGACCACGCCGATCGGCGCGGGCGCGCCGGCCGGCCGCAGCACAATCAGCGGCAGGTAGCGCCGGCCGTCGGGGTGAAGCTGGCCGGGCACAAGGCCCTCGAAGACGCACGTCAGACCGAGTTTGTCGCTCTGGGGGAAACGCATGATCGTACTCTTGCTTGCACATGGCCGAATATCGAGTTCATTGTACCGCATTGCGCCGGTTCGTGCTCAGGCCGCAGCGGCGCGCGCTCGCCACCACCGAGCGGCGCAATCTCTCGCACGCTTTCCTTCAATCCCCGGCTTCGTACCGGCGCGATCTTTCCCGCCACTGCCTTTGCATCTGCGCGGGCACGCGAGACCGCGCCCCTTTCTTCAACGCCTCGCTCGGTATAGAAGTTCGACTCCATGTACGCGGAGTTTGCCTCCACACGCGCGGGGGTTCACTGCATGCACGCGGGGCTCGCCTTCACACGCTCGGGGGTTCACTGCACGCGTGCGGGGTTCGACGCCAGACACGCGGGGTTTGACTCCACAAGCACGGGGTTCGTCTTCGCACGCGCGGGGGTTCACTGCAGGCGTGCGGGGCTCGTCTTCACACGCGCGGGGGTTCAATGCATGCGTGCGGGGTTCGACTCCAGACACGCGGGGGTTCGCTGCAGGCGTGCGGGGTTTACATCGCTCTCCGCTCGACCGCTTTCCGCTCCCCATATAGGGGTCGGCGCTCCTGTCGCCTTGCGTTCCGGCCGCCCTCACGCCTCGGCGCTCTCGTCGGCCTCGGGCCGCTTGCTCAGCGCGTCGCGCAGATCCGCCACAAAGTCGCGCGGGCGCGCTGGGCTGACGATCAGCGGCGTGCGGTCGCGCCGCGCCAGTGCCACCAGCCGCTCGCGGTTGGTGGCCGCGAAGAAAACCGCGCCGTAGCGCTCGAGCTGGAACGGCCCCTGGTAGCCAAACACCCCGGCGTTGAACGATCGCCGCAGCCCGAAGCGCGGCACATCCGCCAGGCCCAGCGCCAGCGAAACACCGCTGACCTGCTCGAGCGGCACGCGCATCGCGCGCGGCCAGCGCCGCTTGATCACCAGCTGGGTGTCGTCGATCAGGTAGGCGGTGGGCTGCACCAGGTAGTTCAGCAGCAGCCAGATGAACAGCGCCAGCGCCACCGCCAGCGTGATCACCGCGCCCGTCACCGCCACGCCGTTCAATAGCATCCCGCTGAGGTACAAAAACAGCGCCGGAAGCGTCAGCACGCCGCCGAGCATCGCAATACCGCTGGTGATCTGCTCGGCGTAGCTGTCGAGCGGCGCCGCGTCGAATGTCGTCTGGCTCATACTTCCTCGGCCACACTTCCAGCTCTGCATGCGGGATTGCCCGCACCCTGCGTATCATACCACGACACAGCGAAAGCGTGCGACTGCCTGTTTCCCCCTTTGTGCTGCTGAATAATCTGTTATCAAACTGTTATCGTAATCGCTGCCTAGCGGCTTGTTATTCGTATTCGGCTGTGCTATAACAGCCCGTGTCGCTAGGAGAAGCATATGACATTGAAGCATTCAGGTTTGTCGCGTGTGGCCGCACTACTGCGACTACCTGTCGTCCGAATCTGGCTGCCTGCTCTGGTCATCAGCGCGGCGCTGACACTCGCGCTCGGCTTCCCGGCGCATCTCGACAGGTGGATCGGCGCGTCGGCGCTGCTGCTGCTGCTGATCGTCCTCGGCCAGGTGCTTTCCGTCGAGCTTGAAGACGGCAGCGCGCTCACACCCACGCCCGCGCTGCTGATCGCCGGCCTCACGCTGGTGGGCTGGCCGCTGCTGCTGCCGGCCGCGCTGCTCGCCTCGCTGGGCGGGCTGCTGGTCAAGCGCCGCTCGTTCGAGCAGGTACTGATCGAGGCCGGCAGCCGCTGCCTGATCGTCGGCTTCGCCACGCCGGTGTACCTGCTCAGCCAGCCGGCTGGCGCCCTGCCCTACAGCACGCCGGCCGGCCTGCTCGGCCTGCTGCTGATCGGCGCGATTGCCTACACGGTCAAGCTGATCATTGGCGTCGACGGCGGGCAGGAGCCGTTGCTGGCGCGGCTGCGCGGGCGCCTGCGCGCGCTACGCTGGTATGTCCTGGCGATGGTGCCGCTCGGTGGCCTGCTCGGCGTGCTGTGGTCGCTCAGCCCATACCTGTTTCTGCTGGGCCTGGCCCCGCTGATCGTCGCGCAGTACTTGTTCCGCAGCGCGGTGGCCCTGCGCCGCACCAGCGCCGACCTCGAGCGCACGGCGCGCCAGAGCGAGCGCCTCGCAACGCGCGTCGAGCGCCTGCAAGCCCTCGCCACCGCCATGCTCGGCACGCTCGACGTTCAGAGTATGCTCGAGCTGCTGTGCCAACGTTTGGCGGCCCTGCTCGACGCGCCCGCCGGCTGGGTGGTGCTGCTCGACGACAACGCCCAACCCCAGCTCATGACCCTGCACAACCTGCCGTACGGCGACAATACCACCATCGCCGAGCCGCGCAGCTTTCTCGCGCTGCTCGAGCGTGGCCGCGTGATGCTGGTGGCCGACGAGCGCGCCCAGGCGCTGGCCCCTGCCCCGGTGCCGCCTGGCGCGCCCGACTGGTCGGCCGTGCTGTGCATCCCGCTGCTCGGCGAGGGCGACGGCGTGGGCGCGACCATGCCGCTGCTTGGGGCGATCTGCCTGGCCTTCGACCGCGTGCGCGGCCTCGACGCCGACGAGCAGCGCGTGCTAAGCTCGTTCGCACACCAGGCCGCCGTCTCGATCGAAAACGCGCGCCTGTTCGACCAGCTGCGCCACAAGCAGGCCGAGCTGATCCAATCCTCGAAGCTCGCCGCAGTCGGCACGTTCGCCGCCGGCATCGCCCACGAGTTCAACAACCTGCTGGGCAGCATGCTGGGCTACGCCGAGCTGGGCTTCCAGAGCGACGACATAACCGATAAAGATCGCTCGCTCGAGGTGGTAGTGCAGGCGTGCCGGCGCGGCCGCAGCATCACGCGCGGCCTGCTCACCTTCGCCCGCCGCCAGGAACACCACCGCGCCATGGCCGATATCACCGACGCGGTCAACGAAACCCTCACGCTCGTCGAGATCGACCTGCACAAGTCGCGTATTCATGTCGTGCGCAACATCGAGCCAATCCCGCTCACCGTGTGCGACCTGGGGCAGCTCTCGCAGGTGGTGCTGAACCTGATCACCAACGCCCGCGACGCCATGCGCCCCGCCGGCGGCACGCTCACAATCAGCCTGCGCGAGCGCTTTGATCGGATCGAGCTGAGCGTCGGCGACACCGGCTCCGGCATTCCCGCCGAGCTGCGCGACAAAATCTTCGAGCCGTTCGTCACCACCAAGGGCGCGCTGGGCGGCAGCCAGACGCCCGGCACCGGCCTGGGCCTCTCGGTCTCGTACGGCATCGTGCAGGAGCACGGCGGCACGATCGAGGTCGAGAGCGCGCTCGGCCGCGGCACAACCATGACCGTGCGGCTGCCAATCATCACCGCCGAAACCTTCGAGCGCGAGCTGGCCGTGGGCGCCTAGCAGCAATGTGGGAGCGCGGGTGCGGCAAAGCCGCCCCACAGATGCTCTTTCGCGCTGTGGCTTTGGCACAGCGCGAAAAACGAATACCTTTAAAAAGCACCAAGGCACCAGGGCTCGTGCAACGTCTTTCGACGCCTCCCCCTACCCCTTCCCCTGACAAGGGAGGGGGTAACACATCTGGCTGTGTGGTGCGGTCGCGGCGGCGACCTCACCCCCCTTCCCCTTCTCCCGCGCGGGAGGGGGTAAGGGGGGTGAGGGCCGACGTTGCATGAGCCCTGACCAAGGCACCTGGCGGCCCACAAACCCCGCGCGCAATTTGGTATACTATCGGCATGAGCCAACCGATCACGCTTGTATCCTGGAATGTCAATGGCATCCGCGCGCTGGAGAAGAAAGGCTTCTCGGCGTGGCTGCAGTCGAGCGGCGCCGACATTGTGATGCTCCAGGAAACCAAATGCCACCCCGAGCAGCTATCGGCAGCGCTGCGGCAGCCTGCGGGTTTCCAGAGCGAGTGGTGCTGGGCCGAGAAAAAGGGCTACAGCGGCGTGGCGACGTTCTCGCGCCTGCCTGCGGCCACGGCTCGCGGCCTGGGCCAGCCGCACTTCGACAGCGAAGGGCGCGTGCTGATCAGCACCTTCCCGCAGTTTACGCTGTTCAACATCTACTTTCCTTCCGGCAGCAGCGGCATGGCGCGCGTCGCCTTCAAGCTCGAGTTCTACCGCCACGTGCTCGCGGTGCTGCGCGGCTACCTCGATGCCGGCCGGCCGCTGATCGTCGCCGGCGATGTCAACACTGCCTACGCCGAGATCGACCTCGCGCGCCCGCGCGAAAACCGCATGACCTCGGGGTTCCTCGCCGAGGAGCGCGCCGCGCTCGGCGAGTTCTTCGCCGCCGGCCTGGTCGACGCCTTCCGCCACGCCCGGCCGTCCGAAGCCAAGTACTCCTGGTGGTCGCAGGTCACCAACGCCCGCGAGCGCAACATCGGCTGGCGGCTCGACTACTTCCTGATCTCGCGCGACCTGCTGCCCTACCTGGTCGACGCCGACATCCACCCCAGCGTGCTTGGCTCAGACCACTGCCCGGTCAGCCTGACGCTGGCCTTGCCCGCCAGGTAGCCCGCTGCCAGGGGCGCCCGGCCAATGCCAGGCCATGCTATAATATCGCCAGCCTAGCACGTCCCATACCGGTACGATCATCGCTATTCGCATGCGCGCGTTGGCTGCTCGCTGGCACGCTCGGAATACCCAGCCTCAACCTACCCAAAGCCGCGAACAAGATATGGCGCCGGCAGCAGCACGCCGTGCGCCATGCTCCGAGGCTGCCAGGGTCGCCGTCGGCGAATCGCCACCAGCTGCGCAAACCCGTACGAGTCATTCATGCACGGCAAGGTCTGTATTGTCACCGGCGCGAGCTCCGGCCTGGGGCTGGCAATTGCCACCGGGCTGGCGCGCATGGGCGCCACGCTGGTGCTGGCCTGCCGCGACATGGCGCGTGGCGCAGCCGCACAGGCGCGTATCCAGGCGGCCACAGGCAGCCAGCTCATCGAACTCATGCGGCTCGACCTCGCCGAGCAGCAGTCGGTGCGCGACTTCGCCGCCGCCTACACCGAAAAGTTCAAGCGCCTGAATGTGCTGGTGCACAACGCCGCAGTGTTCGCCAGCCACCGCAGCGTCACGCCCGACGGCATCGAGACGATGTTTGCCACCAACCATCTTGGGCCATTTCTGCTGACGCACCTGCTGCTCGACGTGCTGCGCAACGGCGCGCTGGCGCGCGTGATCACCATCACCGGCCCGGCCGACACCCGGCTCGACCTGGCCGACCTGCAGAGCGAGCGAATGTTTCACGCCATCGACGCATTTGCGGCCTCGCGGCTGTGCAGCCAGATATGCTCCTTCGAGCTGGCCCGCCGCCTCGACGGGCGCGGTGTCACGTTCAACCTGGCGAACCCCGGCCTGGTGCGCAGCAACCTGATGCGCGAGGCTCCCGGCCTGGTGCGCTGGCTCTGGCGCGTGGCTGCCGCCTCGCCCGAGCGCGCCGCGCGCACCGCGATCTACCTGGCGTCGTCGCGCGAGGTTGCCGGCGTTACCGGCAAGCTATTCAAAGGCCGGCGCCAGGTCGCGCCTGCCCACGCCACGCGCGATCCCGAGCTGCGGCGCAAAGTCTGGGAGCTGAGCATGGAGCTTGCGCAGGTCGTCGGCTAATATCCGCGCCCTGCGCGCCGGCTCGCGCTGGCTGCAAGGCATATACCACAACCGACCGGTGTATCAAAGGCACATACGAAGGAGGTTTCGCGATGACGCGCCCGCCCGACGCTGGACACACCATGACCGACTACGAGGCCGAGCGGCGAAATTTCTCGCTTGAGGTACCGCCCGACTTCAACTGGGCCTTCGATGTGATCGACCGCTGGGCCGGCGACCCAGGCCACGAGGCGATGTTCTGGGTCGGCAACGACGGGGGCGAGCGCCGCCTGACATTCGCCGATTTCAAGCGCCGCTCGAACCAGCTGGCTAATGTGCTCGAGGCCTTGGGCGTGCGCCGCGGCGACCGCGTGTTCCTCATGCTGCCGCGCCTGGTCGAATGGTGGGAGGCGATCCTTGGCATCATGAAGGTCGGCGCGGTGTCGATGCCCGCCACGACGCTGCTGACGCCCAAAGACATCGCCTACCGCGCCAATCTGGCCGAAACGCGCGTGGTGATCACCGACGCCGCCAACGCCGCCAAGTTCGACGAAGTGCGCGCCCAGTGCCCCTCGTTCGAGGTGCTGATCGTCGTGGGCGGCGAGCGCGCCGGCTGGGTGAGCTACGAGCCCGCCGTGGCCGCCGCCGCCGATGCGCGCGCGCGCCTCGCCACCCCCAGCGCCGACCCGTGCATGATCTACTTCACCTCGGGCACCGTCGGCTACCCAAAGATGGTGCTGCACACCCACGCCTCCTACCCGATCGGCCACACGATCACCGGGAAATACTGGCTCGACCTGCGCCCCGGCGACCTGCACTGGAATATGTCCGAGACAGGCTGGGCCAAGGCTGCCTGGAGCAACCTGTTTGGCCCGTGGAACATGGGCGCGTCGCTGTTCATCTACGACGGGCGCGGCAAGTTCAACCCGCGCGAGACGCTCGAGTTCCTGCAAAAATACCCCGTCACCACCTTCTGCGCGCCGCCGACGATCTACCGCATGCTCGTGCTCGAAGACCTAGGCGCCTACTCGTTCGCCGCTCTGCGCCACTGCACCGGCGCGGGCGAGCCGCTCAACCCCGAGGTGATCGACACCTGGCGCGCCGCCACCGGCCTGACGATCCGCGATGGCTACGGCCAGACCGAGACCGTGCTGCTGTGCGCCAACTTCCCGCCGCTTGAGGTCAAGCCCGGCTCGATGGGCAAACCCTCGCCCGGCTTCGATGTGGCGGTGGTCGACCACGACGGCGCCATCCTGCCGCCCGGCAAAGAAGGCGATATCGGTGTGCGCATCGCGCCCGAGCGACCGCTCGGCCTGTTCCGAGAGTACTGGCGCAACCCCGACGCCACCGCCGGCTGCATCCGCGGCGACTGGTACATCACCGGCGACCGGGCGATCGTCGACGAGGATGGCTACTTCTGGTTCGTGGGCCGCGCCGACGACGTCATTCTCAGCGCAGGCTACCGCATCGGCCCATTCGAGGTCGAGAGCGCGCTGGTCGAGCACCCGGCCGTGGCCGAGGCCGCAGTCGTCGCCAGCCCCGACGACCTGCGCGGCGAGGTGGTGAAGGCGTTTGTGATCCTGGCGCCCGGCCACAGCCCCTCCGACGCGCTGGCGGCCGAGCTGCAAGAATATGTCAAAGGCGCCACCGCGCCCTACAAATACCCGCGCGAGATCGAGTTCGTCGCCGAGCTGCCCAAAACGATCAGCGGCAAGATCCGCCGCGTCGAGCTGCGCGAGCGCGAGCGCCAGAAGAAACAGGCCGGCTAGCCCATGCTCAAATTCTACGAAGACTATACCGTCGACAGCGAGCACGTCACGCCTGCGCGCACGATCGGCCCGGAGGACGTGCGCCAGTTTGCCGACGTGACCGGCGACCACCACCGGCTGCACCTCGACGCCGAGTTTGCGCGCGGCACGATGTTCGGCGAGCCGATCGGCCACGGCTTGCTCGGCTTGTCGCTGGTCAACGGCCTGGCTTACGGCAGCATCATCGACCCAGACTATGTCATGGCGTTTCTCGGGCTCGAGTGGAAGTTCGTGCGGCCAATTCGCATGGGCGCCACCGTACACGCGATTGTGCGCATCGCCGAGCGCAGGCCAACCAGCCACCCCGACCGTGGGATCGTCCGCGAGGCCATCCGCCTGGTCGACGCGCACGGCGACCCGCTTCAGACTGGCGAGTTTACGTTTCTGGTGCGGCGGCGGCCCGCGCTGTGAGCTGATGCAGCCTGCGGCAGAGGCACTTTCTAGCCTCGGTGCTCGGCTTGCGGCGCTCCGCGCCATAAGCGGAACCTTGGAAGGCACAGCCCTCCAAGGTTCTTTTACCAAGTCCGTTTGCTCACTTTCTTTTTGGTATGGCCTGCCCGGCTTTGCCGGGCAGGCCATACCAAAAAATTTCGGGGGCGGCAAAGCCGCCCCCGAACCCCCACCAAAAAAAGCAGAAGCAGGCACTATTCGCCGATCAAGACTGATCGGGCATGGGCGGCGGAATCGCCCCGGTGGCCAGCGCCCGCTCGCTTTGCGCGCCCTCAGGCTCGGGCGGCAGAACGATCAGCAGCTTGTCGATGCGCCGGCCGTCCATGTCCACTACCTCGAAGCGGTAGCCATTCCAGATCACATGGTCGCCCGCCTGGGGAATGCGCCCCAGCAGCGCCAGCACCAGCCCGGCCAGCGTCTCGAAGCTTTGCCCCGGCGCCAGGTCGGCGCTTTCGGGCAGGCCCAGCTGCTCGCGCACATCGACGTATGGCATCAGGCCGTCGACGAGGTAGCTGCCGTCGTCGCGCCGCACGATCGACTGGCCGGCTTCGTCGTACTCGTCGTCGATCTCGCCGACGACCTCCTCCAGAATATCCTCAAGCGTGATCAGCCCGGCGACCTGGCCATACTCGTCGATCACCATAGCCATGCCGCCGCGTTCCTGCTTCAGCTGCTGAAACACCACGATTGCACGCTGGCTCTCGAGTACGAAGCGCGCCGGCCGCAGCAGCTCGGCCAGGTCGGGTGGGTCAGGCCGGCCCCAGGCTTGCAGCAGGTCTTTCACATACAGCATGCCCACGATCTGGTCGAGCGAGTCGCGGTACACCGGCACGCGCGAGTAGCCCGCAGCCGCGATCGCCTCGAGCGCGGCGGCGAATGGCGTATCGGCCGCCACTGCGGCGATCTGCGTGCGCGGCGTCATCAGCGAGCGCACCGTGCGATCGGCAAAGCTGAACACATTGGTGATCAGCTCCTGCTCGGTCGCCTCGACCGTGCCTTCCGAGGCGCCCTCGCGCACCATGGCGATAATATCGTCCTCGGTGATCGGCGTCTCGGCCACGTTGTGGCGGCCAAGCACCCGCAGCACAAGTTCGGTCGAGAGCGTCAGGAAGCCCACAGCCGGCGATGCCGCGCGCGACACCAAGCCCATAAACGGCGCCACTGCGCTCGACACCGCCTCGGCGCTCTGCAGGGCCAGGCGCTTAGGCACCAGCTCGCCGACGATCAGCGAAAGGTAGCTCACCAGCAGCACCACCAGCGCCAGCGCCAGGCTGCGCGCGTAGGGAGCCAAGATGGGGATGCCCGCCAGCATCCCCTCGAGCGCCCCGCTTAGCCCGGCTCCGCCGAACACCGCCGCGCACGTGCTGATCAGCGTAATGCCCACCTGCACCGTCGAAAGAAAGCGGCTCGGATTCTCGGCCAGTGCCAGGGCTGCGGCCGCGCCGCGCTGGCCGGCCTGGGCCTGTTGCTCGAGCCGGCTCTTACGCGCCGACACAATCGCGATCTCCGACGCCGCAAAGAAGCCATTTGCCAGCGTCAGGCACAACAGAATCAGCAGCTCAAGCGCGATATTATTGGTCATGCATGCTCCTCGGCGGTGCCAGCCCACCTGCGCCAGCCGCCACAATCACCGCCGCCCGCATGATACCAAACCTGGCAAGCCCAGGCGCGCAAAAAAGCGGCCGCGCGATGCGCGGCCGCCAGGTACAGATTAGCAACAAAAGGCATTACTCGAGGTACGCCTGAAGCCGCGCACCCACCGCCGGCGAGCGCAAGTGCCGTAGCGCCTCGGCTTCAATCTGGCGCGTGCGCTCGCGGGTGATGCCAAACGTAACGCCCACTTCCTCAAGCGTTCGGCGGCGGCCGTCGGTCAGGCCGTAGCGCAGCTGCAAGATCGCGCGCTCGCGCTCGGGCAGCTCCATCAGCGCCCGGCTGAGATCCTGCTGAAGCATGCGCTGCGCCGCGATCTCCACCGGCGCCGACGACTCGTCGTCGGCCAGGTGGTCGCTGAGGTGGCCTTCGCCTTCGTCGCCCAGCGGCTGCTCGAGCGAGATCGGCTGGGCTGAAGCCTGCAGCAGGCGCTCGACCTTGCGCGGGCTCACGCCGAGCGCCTCGGCGATTTCCTCGGGGGTGGGGCTGCGCTCAAGCGCCTGCTCGAGCTGGTGCACCACTCGGCGCAGCTGGCCAATCGCGTCGCTCAGGTGCACCGGCAGGCGGATCAGCCGGCCCTGCTCGGCGATCGCTCTGGTCACGGCCTGGCGTATCCACCAGGTGGCGTATGTCGAGAAGCGGTTGCCGCGGGTGTAATCAAACTTTTCGACGGCGCGCATCAGGCCGATATTGCCCTCTTGCACCAGATCCATAAACGAGAGCGGGCCGCCGTGGTATTTCTTCGCAATGCTCACTACCAGCCGCAAGTTCGACTGAATCAGCCGGCGGCGCGCCTCCTCGCCCTGCGCAATCGCGCGCTCAAGCGCTATTCGCTCGCGCCACGGCGGGCTTTCCAGCTGGCCGAGCATCAGGCGTGCCTCGATGCCCTTGATGATCTCCTGGGCCAGCATCACCTCATCGGCAGCCGTGAGCAGCGACACCTGGCCAATCTCGCGCAGGTAGGTCTGCACCGAGTCCTCGATCGGCTCCGCATCGCGCTCGACCTCTTCGGCCACCACATCAGCCGCCTCCTCTTCCCACGCCTGGTCGGAAGAGTCGGCAGTGCTCGCGTTTGCAGAAGCGACGACGTATCCTGAGAGGGTGTTGAGCTGACTCATGTGTTGGTTCGCTCCGTGGCCAGCGCCAGGCAGCGCTCGCCAGCTGTGATGTGCTTCTGACTACTGTTCAGCACGCAGCTACACCGATTACGTAGGCAGCACGGCGCGTGGATGCATCGTTCAAGCCTGCTGAACATCTATAGTACCGTCACAGCGCCGCGAAAGTTGCGCTGGCGCACACGCGAACTCGTTATTCGCACCCTCCTAGACTTCACGATCGAGAATAAAGTCACCGATATCGATCAGCGCGCGCGCGGGCTGCGAAGGCGGAAATAGCGCCAGGTGCTCGTGTGCGCGCCTGACGATGCGGCGGGCTTCGTCCAGCGCACGGCTGACGCCGCCAGCGTCGATCACCGCCGCCACAAGCTGCGGCACGGCCGCCGGGTCGGGGCGGTTCGTGCGCGCCAGCTCGCGCAGCAGCGGGTTGTCGCTCTGCGCCACCGCGTAGAGCAGCGGCAGCGTCAGCGTGCCTTCGCGCAGATCGTTGCCGGCCGGCTTGCCCAGCGCAGCCTCGTTGCCGATGAAGTCGAGCACGTCGTCGACGATCTGGAAGGCGACGCCAAGATCGTGGCCGAATCGGCCCAGCGCCTCAACCTGCTCGGGCGCGCCGCCGCCTACGGCCATCCCGGCCTTGCAGGCGGCCTCGAACAGCGCCGCGGTTTTGGCGCTGATCTTGTAGAAATATTGCTTCAGCGCGACGTCGAGCGGCTCGACCTGCGTCACCGGCCGCAGCTCGCCTTCCACCACCGTCTGCGCGGCGTCGGCGTAGAATTTGATAATCCGCGGATCGGATTCGGCCGCAAGCTCGCCGGCCGAGAGCGCGAAGAAGTAATCGCCCAGCATCAGGGCGACATGCTGATCCCAGCGGGTGTGCACCGTCACGCGCCCACGCCGCCGCATCGTGTGATCGACCAGGTCGTCGTGCACCAGCGAGGCGGCGTGCAGCAGCTCGATCGCCACGGCTGGCCGGGCGGCACGCTCGAAATCATACGCGCCTAGCCGCGCCGACAGCAGCACCAGCATAGCGCGCAAGCGCTTGCCGCCCGACGAGACCGTGTAGGCGCCAGCTGCGGCCAGTGCGCGCGAATGCGAGGCAGTGCGCTCGAGCATCAGGTGCTCGATCGTTGCCAGATCATCGCCCAGCGCTGCGCGCCGGATGAGCTCCCCTACATTCATGGGCGCCGGCCGAACCCGCGCGGCAATATCTGGCACACCCGCGGCAGCGGCTGCGCGCGGTAGCGTGTGGGTGGCCATACCTGAAACCTTTCTAGCGCCGGTGCGGAAAACTTGTGATAGATAACACTGTTAAATATATCACAATTTCAATGAACGTCAAGAAACGGACTTGTTGAGCGCTTTAGCAACAGCAGCACTGCCAGATACTACGGTTCCGAGCACAAACAGGATTTATCGGCTTGAAACATCGCCCGAGCAGCGTATCGGGCAGCAGAACGGTGGCACGCGGCTTGCAATTGCCTCGCTGCCGTCCGGTATCGATAGCGGCTGCCTTCTGCTCAATATAACCCAGATCGAGTTGCGACATATGAGCGATCTCACGAGTTCTAGTAGCGTTCCAGCCGGGGCGGGGGCCGCAGGCGGAGCATCATTCTGGCAGCGGGTAACGCTCAAACAAGTCGCGATCGGCACCGCGATTGTGGCGCTGGTGGTCGCAGCGCTGGTGCTGCTCGCCGCGCTGCGCTACGTCTTCCTAATGCTGTTTCTTGGCATTGTGCTCGCCACCGCGCTGGCACCGGTGGTCGAGCGGCTGCGCAAATGGGGCGTACCCCAGAGCCTGGCCACGCTGCTCGCATTCAGCCTGCTGCTGCTGGCGATTTTTGGCATAGCTGCGGCGCTCATCCCATTTTTCGTCGGTCAGGTCGTGCAGGCGATCAGCGATCTACCCGGCTTTTACGCCGGCTTGCGCACCACCATATCGAACTCGCAATCGCGATTTCTGCGCGAGATCGGCGGCCAGCTTCCCAGCGACCCATTCAGCTCGCTCGCCAGCGAGAGCGGCACGCTCAATGCGCAGGTGGCCACGCTCACGCCGGCAATTGGCCGCGGCCTGCTCTTCAGTGCGCTGGTGGTGCTGATCAGCTACTACTGGCTATATTACCGCACCCTCGCGGTTCAGGCGATCGCCCTACTGATCCCGATCGACCAGCGCGCCGGCGCACTGGCGATCTGGAGCGAGAGCGAAGAAAAGATCGGCGCGTTCGTGCGCGGGCTGGCGATTCTCAGCTTTGTGATCGGCGCGCTCTCGGGCGTGGGCTACGTAGCGATCGGCTTACCATATGGCGTCACCATCGCGATCATCGCCGGCATCCTCGAGGCCGTGCCATACGTCGGGCCGCTCGTCACCTTGGTGCTGGCCGGCATCGTTGGGCTGACGGTATCGCAGCAGATGGCGCTGCTGGCAATTGGCATCGCAATGGTGATCCAGTTCCTCGAAAATACCATCGTTGTACCGCGCGTGATGGACAAGGCTGTGGGCGTCAGCCCGGTGGTGACGCTGCTGGCGCTGGCGGTGTTCAGCGACCTATTCGGCCTGCTGGGCGCGCTGCTGGCGGTGCCGCTAGCTGCTGTGATCCAGGTGCTGCTCGACCACGCAATGCTGCGCGCCAGCGCCCCGGCCGAGCAGAATATCGGCGGGCGCGACCGCCTGGCGCTGCTGCGCTACCAGGCGCAAGATCTAGCCAACGATCTGCGCGCGAAGTTCCGTAAAAAAACGAACGACACCGACCCGGAAGAAGATGTAGTGGAAGAAGAGCTGGAGTCGCTGCTGGTAGATCTCGATAGCCTGCTGGCGACCGCCCAGGAGCAGCGCCCATGAAGCGGCTTGCACAAATTACGCTGACGATCGGCGCCACATTGCTAGCGATCGGCCTGGTATGGGTGTTTCAGCCAACGCTGGCGTTGTTTGGCGGTTCGCTGGCGATCTCGGCGGCGCTGCGGCCGCTGGTGCAGCGCTTCGAAAGCCGCGGCATCAGCCGTGGCCGCGCCATTCTGATCTGGTACGCGCTGATCATGGCCGGCCTGGTAGTTGGCGCCCTAATCTACAGCGTCGGCATCGCCGACGAAGTATCGTCTGGCACCGAGCAGCTGCCACGCGCCTACACTGCGCTGATCGGCGCGTGGGCACACGGCACGCCAGCCCAGCAGGCGCTGGCGCGCAATCTGCCCGACTTCGAAACGCTCACGCGCGGCGCGATCAGCGGGGGTGGGCTGGCCACGCTGGGCAGCACCTTGCTTGGGCTATCGAGCAGCCTGCTTAACTTTCTGCTGTTTGCGTTTGCGGCGTTGAGCCTGGCCTACTACTGGCTGATCGAGGTTGCGCACTTCGAGCGGCTATGGCTCTCGTTCCTGCCGATCGCGGCGCGCGTGCCCGCCCGAAATATCTGGCGCAACGCCGAGATGGCCGTGGGCGCGTACATTCGCTCGACGGTGATCGCCATGGCGGTGGCGGCGCTTATGCTGCTGGCGCTATACCGCGTGCTACAGCTGCCATTCGCCACGCTGCTGGCGCTCGCCGGCGGGTTCAGCCAGCTCATCCCGCGGCTTGGCCCGGTGGTAGCGGTGCTCGCGGCATTCGGCGTGGCGCTAGCCGCGCTACCGCCGTGGCAGGCGTTTCTGCTGCTGCTCGCCGGCCTGGCGCTCCAATACGCCACGCACGTCTTCGCCGAGCGGGCCATGCAAGCCGACGCCCTGAAAGTCAATGCGCTGCTGCAAGTGCTGTTGCTACTGGCGCTGGCCGAGCTGGGCGGGCTGTGGGGAATGATCTATGCGCCGCCGCTGGCCGCGCTGATCCAGGTGCTCTACGCCGGATTTCTGGCCAGAGCCAGCGCCGTGCAACCGCCCGAGTCGCTGCTCGACACACTCAGCGCGCGGCTGGAGCGCCTCAGGAGCCTACCCGAAGCCGAGCGCGTCGACCTGATCAGCTCGCTGCGGCGCGGCGGCGAGCTGCTGAGCGAGACCCGCGCGCTGCTCGACGAGCACGAGCAGTTAGGGCAAAACGAGCACGCCATCGGCGCCAAAGCCACACCTGGCTAAAAACGTATGCGCCGCGGGTATCTCGGCAGCGACCACGGCATGCAGCCGGGCACAGCCGCGTGCGCGCGCCAGCGTTGCCACTGCTGCCACCAGCGCATGCCCGGCGCCGCGCCGCCGCAGGTCGCCACGCACCACCAGATCATCGAGCGTCGCGTACCAGCCGCGCGGCACCTGGTGGAAAGCCGACAGCGCAAGCCCGGCCAGCTGGCCATCGACTTCGGCTACCAAAACCGGCTTATCCGGGTCGTCCAGCCGGTCGTACAGCAGGGCCTCGGCCGCCACCACACGCGCGTCCTCCCACGATCGCCCGCCCAGCAGCATGTCGAGCGCCGCGCCGACATCCTCGCGCCTGGCGTAGCGCACCTGCACTGCGCCAGCCGGCGGCGTGGGCAGGCTCAGCAGCGCGGCCGCGCGGCGCTCGCGCCGCCAGCGATCGATCGCCTGAAGATGCGTGGGGAAGGCCATTGGATCGGGCAAGGCGTCGGTGGCGAAGACCCCCGCCTCGGTGGCGTCGTCGGCGGCCATCAGCGTGCCGCCGGTAGCGGTGGCCGCGTAGATGAGCAGCAGCCCAGTGCTCTGGCCCGCGCCGATTGAGAATACGCCCAGCAGATGATCGACCCGCACCAACAAGCCGGTTTCCTCGTGGCACTCGCGGATCGCGGCCTCCTCGGCGCTCTCGCCCAGCTCCATAAAGCCGGCCGGCAGCCCCCAGCAGCCAGCGCGCGGCTCGTAGCGCCGCCGCACCAGCACAACCTTGCCCTCGAGCGCCACCACCACGCCGACCGCCGGCACCGGGTTGCGGTACAGAATAAAGCCGCAAGCCGGGCACACCTCGCGCTCGCGGTCGTCGACGCGCCGGCGCTCCATTGGCGCCCCACAGCGCGCACAGTAGACGATTTGTGCCATGGTTCCTCCTGCGCTGCGATCCAAGGCGCTGTTGCTCGCTCGTCAGATCGCCTTCTGCCGCTCGCGCACTGTTTCGAGCCGCCCCAGATGGCACGCCTCACTCAGGCTGATCAGGTAGGGCAGATCGTCGCCATACTCGATCACGCTGATGCTGGCGTTCGTCACCCAGATGCGGTTGATGCGATCCATATTCATTCCCAGCGCGTCGGCCACCAGGATCTTCACAACCACGTCGTGCGTCGAGATCAGCACATTCCGGCCTTCGTACTCGCGGCACAGGTGCTCTTTGAAATCGAGCACGCGCTTGAGGATGTTGCTGAAGCTTTCGCCGTTGGGCATTTGCGCGCGGGTTGGGTGCCAGCGCCACTCGTATAGCCCGCTGGCGTAGCGCTCGATCACCTCGTCGGCCAGCAGCCCCTCCCAGTCGCCATGCGCGATCTCGAGCAGCGCCGGCTCGTAGGCCAGCGGAACCTGCGGGTGGTAGCGCGCAATCGCCTGAGCAGTGCGCGCCGCGCGCTGCAGCGGGCTGGTGAAGATTGCGTCGAACGGCTCGCGCTGCAGCCGGCCGGCCAGCGCCTCGGCCTGGCGTATGCCCAGCTCCGAAAGCGGCGCATCTTGCTGGCCCTGGTAGCGGCCGATCCGGTTCCATTCGCTCTCGCCATGGCGTACAATAATCAATCGCATATGTCACTCACATCCGGCTAGGGGCCGGGATCGCGGGCGCGCGGCCCAATGTCCCAGTCGGCGGCGGCGGCGAAACAGGCGCCACGCCGGTGTGGCAGGCAGCATTATAGCCGAAAGAGGCCATTCTATGACCAACCAGCACCATAGCGAGCTCTTCGTGCTCGCCAATGTCGACGCGCTGGCCGATCAGGCCGCGCAGCGCTTCGCGGCGCTGGCCGCGGCGGCAATCAACCGCCGCGGGCGCTTCAGCGTGGCGCTGTCGGGTGGCAGCACGCCGCGCGCGCTACACCAGCGCCTGGCCGCCGCGCCGCTGCAGCGCGCGATCGATTGGGAGCGCGTATTCGTATACTGGGGCGACGAGCGCATGGTTCCGCCCGACCACGCCGAAAGCAATTTCCGTATGGCCCGCGAGACGCTGCTGGCCCATGTGCCCATCCCGGCCGCGAATATCTTCCCGGTGCCCACAATCGGCGGCACACCAGCCGACGCGGCCCGCGCCTATGCCGAAACTATCGCCGCCGCGTTTGGCGCCGAGCAGCCGCGCTTCGACTTGATCCTGCTGGGCATGGGGCCCGACGCCCACACTGCCTCGCTGTTCCCCGGCCAACCCGAGCCCACCGCCCCCGGCGATGCCTTGGTGATTGCGGTCGGCGACGCACCAAAGCCGCCGCCCGACCGGGTGTCGTTCAGCTACCGGCTGCTCAATGCCGCGCGTGTGGTGATGTTTCTGGTGGCCGGCGCCGACAAGGCCGGCGCGCTGGGGCAGGTGCTGCAGGGGCCGCCCGATCGGGCGCGGCTGCCGGCGCAGGGGGTGCGCCCGGCAGAGGGCGAGCTGCTCTGGCTGGTCGATCAGGCGGCGGCCAGCGCGATCAGCCGCTGAGAACCAGCCGGTCGCACGGCCGGCTCCCGGCTGTGAGGCTACTCCGAAAACAGCTCGTCGATCGCGTCTTGGGCTTGCTGGCGCGTCACCTCGGGCCGGCCGACCGCGCGGTAGAACTCGGCGTCGTAGGCGCGGGTGCGCACCACCACCGGCATTGGCACGGCATGGCCCAGCACCAGCGCCTGCTGCCGCGTATCCAGGCTGGCCAGCACTGCCTTCAGGCTCGCGCTGCCGCTGACGCCGGTAAATACCGCGTCAATATCCTTCTCGTCGTTCAGCAGCGCCGTCACGCGGCTGCCGATCTGGCTCATTACGTCGGCGTCGATCGACGACGGCCGCTGATCAACAACCAGCAGCGTCACGCTGTACTTGCGCAGCTCGCGCGCAATCGTGCCGAAGATCGTCTGCTTTGCCGCCGCCGGGTTGAGGAACTTGTGCGCCTCCTCGATCGTGATCATCAGCTGGCGCGGCTTGTCGGCGGCGTTCTTGCTGCGGATGTACTGCTCGGTCTTCTCGACCCAGCGACGCCGGATGCGCCGCGTCAGCACATTCGCTGTCAGCATGTACGAGAGCGTGTCGCTGTAGCGGCCGAACTCCAGCACCACATGCCGGCCATGCTCGAGCTGGTCGATCATCCGGTCGATCACGCCAGCTGGCGCGCTTTCTTTCACAAAGCCCTTGCGCGCCACCTGCTCGAGCTTGCGCTTCAGCGCGCTGAGCGCGCCGGCGTGGCCGCCCGAGCTTTCGGCAAACTCGTTCAGCGCTTCTGCATCCATCGCCAGCAGCGCGCGCAGCCAGCTTTCTTTGAAGCGATCCACCAGCAAATACGCCGACTCGGCTGCCGTCGAGGTGAGGTTGAGCTCATCCTGCAGCAGCGTCACATCCTCGACCTCGATCTGATCGAGGCCAATCACCACCTCGGCGTCGAGTGGCACATTCCGATTGCGCGACGTCGCCGGATCGAGCGAGTACACCAGTACCTCGCCGCCAAACAGCTGGCGCAGGCCCTTCACAAAACCGCCCTGCTCCGAGGTGCTCTCCCAGCCATACTCGCTGTGCATGTCGAAGATCAAGTTCGACGCCACGCGCGCCTTGATCGTGCCGCAGATCAGCAGGCGCGTCAGAAAGCTCTTGCCCGTGCCGCTCTTGCCAAATACGCCATTCGAGCGCTCGACCAGGCGCTCAAGGTCGAGGCATACCGGCACATCCATGTCGAGCGGCCGCCCGATTTCGAAGTGCGTGCTGTCTTCCAGGCCGAATACGCGCTTGAAATCGTCTTCCTCGGCCTCAAGCACCTGTGCAAAATGCCGCGGGATCGTCTTGGGCGGCAGCAGCCCCTGGTTAACATCGCTCGGCAGCATCAACATCGGCTTGAGCGTAATCGAGCCATAGGTCGACGTGCCGGCCAGCACCTCGTGAATAAACGCATCCCCATTCGGTGGGTCGGCTAGTACTTTTTGGTTAGTTGCTTCAAGCACAACATCGGTTATCATAGAAAAGAATTCGTTTTTTTCGCCTTTGATCACCACGAACTTGCCAACGCGCATGTCTTCGACACTTTCGCGGCCTTCGAGCCGGGCGCATAGCCCCTCGACCAGCGAGCCGCTCGTGATGACACCCAGGCGATTACGAAGAGTAGGCGGCATACAGAACTCCAACCCGCTAGCACATCTCAGTTTGGCGCGATTCGACGGGGGAAGCGACAGGGAATGCCAGCAGAAAATCCGTCGTAGGTATGACGCAGCCCGTGTAGAACAAATATACCATTAAGCACGGCGGTGTCAAGCGCATACCAAACCGTGGTATATGCCCGCGCATTCCACCAAGCGACATAGGACGGGTCAGACGTGCCACATATCATCATCGCCGAAGACGAAGACGATGTTCGCGAATTTCTTACGCGCGCCTTCAGCCGCGCTGCCCCCGAGGCGCAGATCATCTCCGCCGCCAATGGCGCTTCCGCCTTGGATCTCGTGCAGGCCCACGAGTGCCATCTGCTGATCAGCGATCAGCGCATGCCCACCATGACCGGCATCGACCTGCTGCGGGCAGTTCGCGCCTGCGGCTACGTTTTCCCTTTTATTATGCTCTCGGCCGATGCGACTGTCGAGGCAGCCGCACTCCAGGCAGGCGTTACCGCGTTCTTCTACAAACCGCTGAGCCTGCGCCAGATCCGCGAGATCGTCGCAACATGGCTCGCACCACCTACCTACGTTTGATAATATCGCGGTAGCACGAGTGGCGCAATTCCCCGCCCAAACAATTTGACAGGCTATAGTCGCTGTGCTATACTCCACAATCGCTGTGCAAACAACAAAGCGATAATCGTTTGCACGCATCTCTGAGCCCTCTCTAAGGCGCGGCCTATGCCACGACCAGAATGGGGTTCGAGTTTTCTTTTGTGTTCAGGGCAAGAGTAAAGCGGGGTTCGCTGGACGCCCGCTGGGCATACAGATATAGAGCTTGTTTTGTTCCTGCCGTGTGTACGCACAGGCGCCTAAGGGAGGAAGTACACAGGATGCCGACTATCAATCAGCTGGTTCGCAAGCCTCGCAAGCCGGTCGTCAAGAAGACCAAAGCGCCCGCGCTGCGCTTCACCTACAACGCCATCAAAGGGCGGCTGACGCGCGGCAAGGGTTCGCCGTTCAAGCGTGGCGTATGTACCCAGGTGAAGACGATGACGCCCAAAAAGCCGAACTCGGCCCTGCGCAAGATCGCACGTGTGCGGCTCAGCAACGGCATGGAAGTGACGGCATATATTCCTGGCGAGGGCCACAACCTGCAAGAGCACTCGGTGGTGCTGATTCGCGGCGGCCGCGTGAAAGACCTGCCGGGCGTGCGCTACCATATCGTACGCGGTGTGCTCGACGCACAGGGCGTCGCCAACCGCAAACAGGGCCGCTCCAAGTACGGCACCAAGAAGGCCAGCGCGACGCCGGTGAAGAAGAAGTAGCACTCCAGTTCAGAGTTAGCGCTCAAATGAGGTGACCAATGCCCCGTCGAGGAACGATTGTCAAACGCATTCCCGCCCCCGACGCACGTTACAACAGCGTCGTGGTGCAGCAGTTTATCAACAAGGTCATGCAGCGCGGGAAAAAGAGCGTGGCCGAGCGGATCGTCTATCAGGCGCTCGAGCTCGCCGCTGATCGCCTGAAGAAGACGCCGATGGAAGTCTTCGAGGTGGCGCTGCGCAACGCCGGCCCGGCGATCGAAGTCAAGCCCAAGCGCGTCGGCGGCGCGACATACCAGGTGCCGGTTGAGGTCAAGAGCGACCGCCGCCAGTCGCTGGCGATGCGCTGGCTGCTGATCTCGGCGCGCGGCCGCACTGGCAAGCCCATGCACGAGCGCCTTGCCGCCGAGATCATGGACGCGTTCAACAACACCGGCAGCACGATCAAGCGCAAAGAAGATGTGCAGCGTATGGCCGAGGCCAACCGCGCATTCTCACACTACGGTAAGTTCTAAATCGAGAACCAGGAACCTGCGGGTTCGCCGAAATCGAGACCGTTGGATACACGCGGTTCCGGGTTCTCACAACACTAGAGAAGCCGAGGAAAGACAATCATGCCCCGCGAGATACCATTAGAGCGGACGCGAAATATCGGTATTATTGCGCATATTGATGCGGGAAAGACAACGACTACCGAGCGCATCCTGTTCTACACCGGCCGAACCTACAAGATCGGCGAGGTTCATGAGGGCACTGCCACCATGGACTGGATGGAGCAGGAGCGCGAGCGTGGTATTACGATCACCGCTGCGGCAACCACTGCCCAGTGGAAGGTCAACGACGACGTCTATCGCATTAATATCATCGATACCCCCGGCCACGTCGATTTCACCGCCGAGGTTGAGCGCTCGCTACGCGTGCTCGACGGCGGCGTCGTGGTGTTCGATGCAGTCGCCGGCGTTGAGCCACAATCCGAAACTGTTTGGCGCCAGGCCGATAAATACCGCGTGCCGCGCATCTGCTTCGTCAACAAAATGGATCGCACCGGCGCGAACTTCGAGCGCACCGTCGGGATGATCAAGGATCGCCTGGGCGCGAAGGCAGTGCCGATTCAGCTGCCGATCGGCGCCGAGGATCGCTTCCACGGCATCGTCGACCTGCTGACAAACAAGGCAGTGCTGTATCTCGACGACGCCGGCAAGCGTGAGGAGCTTTCCGAGATTCCCGCCGAAGTCGCCGCCCGCGCCGAGCAACTGCGCCAGGAGATGGTCGAGGCTATCGCCGAGACCGACGACGAGCTTACGCTGCTGTACCTTGAAGGCGAGGAGCTTGGTGTCGACGAGCTGCGCCGCGCTCTGCGCAAGGCCACGATCGAGGGCAAGCTGGTTCCGGTGCTCTGCGGCGCTGCGCTCAAGAACAAGGGCGTGCAGCGCGTGCTCGACGCGGTGGTGTACTATCTGCCGTCGCCGCTCGACATCCCACCGATCAGCGGCACGCTCCCCGGCCAGGTTCTAGGCGAGGAAGGTGTCGAGCCGATCACGCGCGAAACCAGCGAGACCGCGCCGTTCGCCGGCCTGGTGTTCAAGATCATGGCCGATCCGTATGTCGGCAAGCTGGCCTACTTCCGCGTCTACTCGGGCAAGCTCGAGGCCGGCTCGTATGTGCTGAATACCACGCGCGGCCAACGCGAGCGTGTCGGACGCCTGATCCAGATGCACGCGAATCACCGCGAGGAGATCAAAGAGGTCTACGCCGGCGATATTGGCGCAATGGTCGGGCCGAAGCAGACGTTCACCGGCGACACCATCTGCGATCCGGATAAGCCAATCGCGCTCGAGAGCATCCGCTTCCCCGAGCCGGTGATCCAGCTGGCGATCGAGCCCAAGACGAAGTCCGACCAGGATAAGCTTGGCATTGCGCTCCAGAAGCTCAGCGAGGAAGACCCGACATTCCGCGTCTTCACCGACGAAGAGACTGGCCAGACGATTATCGCCGGCATGGGTGAGCTTCACCTCGAGGTGCTGGTCGACCGCATGCGCCGCGAGTACAAGGTTGAGGCCAATCAGGGCAAGCCGCAGGTAGCCTACCGCGAGTCGATCAGCCAAATCGCCGATGTCGACTCTAAGTTCGTGCGCCAATCCGGCGGCAAGGGCCAGTATGGCCACGTCAAGCTGCATATCGAGCCGCTTGAGCGCGGAAAGGGCTTTGAGTTCGTTAACGCAATCGTCGGCGGCGCCATCCCGCGCGAGTACATCGGGCCGGTCGAGCAGGGCATCAAAGAAGCCATGCAGGGCGGCGTCATCGCTGGCTTCCCGGTCGTCGATATCAAGGCAACGCTGTACGATGGCTCGTTCCACGAGGTCGACTCGTCGGAAATGGCCTTTAAGATTGCCGCCTCGATGGGCCTGAAAGATGCCGTGCGTAAAGCTCGGCCGCAGCTGCTTGAGCCAGTGATGAAAGTCGAAGTGACTACGCCTGAGGATTTTCTCGGCACAGTGCTCGGCGACCTCAACTCGCGGCGCGGGCATGTCGAAGGTATGGAAGCGCGCGGCAATGCCCAGATCGTTAAGGCATTCGTGCCGCTGGCCTCGATGTTCGGCTATACCACTGATCTGCGATCGGCCACTCAGGGCCGCGCGACATCGTCAATGGAATTCGCCTACTACCAGCCGCTGCCTGAAAATCTGGCAAAAGAAATTGTCGACAAACGACGCGGATAATATCACGAGGGACGCAGGTCGCGGCTTGAAATATATCGAGCCACGGCTTGCGTGCCTCAGCCTCAACATTAAGGAGTGAGTCTCGTATGGGCAAGCAGAAGTTCGAGCGCACCAAGCCGCACGTCAACATTGGCACAATCGGCCACGTCGACCACGGCAAAACCACCCTCACCGCCGCCATCACCAAGGTGCTGGCCATGAAGGGCGCTGCCAAGTATACCTCCTACGACCAGATCGATAACGCGCCCGAAGAGCGCGCCCGTGGCATTACCATCGCCATCCGCCACGTCGAATATCAGACCGACAAGCGCCACTATGCCCACGTCGACTGCCCCGGCCACGCCGACTACATCAAAAACATGATCACCGGCGCCGCGCAGATGGACGGCGCCATCCTGGTCGTCTCCGCCCCCGACGGCCCCATGCCCCAGACCCGCGAGCACATCCTGCTCGCCCGCCAGGTGCAGGTGCCCGCCATGGTCGTCTACCTCAACAAGGTCGACATGATGGACGACCCCGAGCTGCTTGAGCTCGTCGAGCTTGAGCTGCGCGAGCTGCTCACCAAGAACAGCTTCCCCGGCGACGACATCCCGATCGTGCGCGGCAGCGCGCTCGCGGCGCTGTCGTCGGCCTCGACCGACCCGAACGCGCCGGAGTACCAGAGCATCCTCGAGCTGATGGACGCGGTCGACAGCTACATCCCCACACCCGAGCGCGCGGTCGACCAGCCGTACCTGATGCCGATCGAAGATGTGTTCGGCATCAAGGGGCGCGGCACGGTGGTGACGGGGCGGATCGAGCGCGGCAAGGTGAAGATGGGCGACACGATCGAGATCATCGGGATGAGCGAGGAAGCGCCGCGCAAGACGGTGGTGACGGGCGTGGAGATGTTCCAGAAGACGCTGGACGAGGGGATCGCCGGGGACAACGTGGGGGTGCTGCTGCGCGGCATCGAGCGGACGGACGTGGAGCGCGGGCAGGTGCTGGCGGCGCCGACGTCGATCAAGCCGCACACGAAGGTGAAGGCGAACGTGTACGTGCTGAAGAAGGAAGAGGGCGGGCGGCACACGCCGTTCTTCCCAGGGTACCGGCCACAGTTCTACATCCGGACGACGGACGTGACGGGGTCGATCTCGCTGCCGGAGGGGATGGAGATGGTGATGCCGGGGGACAACGTGGAGATGGGCGTGGAGCTGATCGTGCCGGTGGCGATCGAAGAAGGCTTGCGGTTCGCGATCCGCGAAGGCGGGCGCACCGTCGGCGCGGGCGTCGTCACCAAGATCGTCGAGTAAGCGAAGTATCTAGCGTGCCGAGTGCGGAGCAACCTCCGCACTCGACGCGCGTGTGCTTGCTACACAGGAGCGCAGAATGGCAAAGCAAAAGGTTCGCATCCGCCTCAAAGCGTATGACCACAAAATTCTAGATCAGTCGGCAAGGCAGATTGTCGAGGCGGCCGAGCGAACTGGTGCGCTTGTCGCCGGGCCAGTACCGCTACCGACCAAGATCGAGAAGTACAGCGTCATTCGCTCGTCGTTCATCGATAAAGACTCGCAAGAGCAGTTTGAGATTCGCACACACAAGCGCCTGATCGATGTGCTTGACCCAAGCCAGCAGACGATCAACGCGCTGATGAAGCTCAATTTGCCAGCGGGCGTCGATATCGAGATAAAGTTGTAGACGTGACGACCGACAGCCGGCGACCGAGCGTTTCACGTATGTCGGTGGTCGGCGGTCGGCAGTTCTGAGAAGCAGCCGCTGCGGCAGGTTCGCCATGAGTCCGCATGCTGCCGAGGTGCAATTATGATCGAAGGTTTGCTAGGCCGAAAAATCGGCATGACTCAAGTCTTTAGCGCAGCCGGCGAGGCCATTCCGGTTACGGTGATCGAAGTAGGCCCGTGCGTGGTCACCCAAGTGCGCAACAAGGATCGCGACGGCTACGAGGCTGTGCAGATCGGTTTTGGCGAGGCAAAGTCCAAAAGCCTCACCAAGCCCGAGCAGGGCCACCTAGCAAAAGCGGGGCGGCTGGTTCGCTATCTGCGCGAGTTCCGCGCCGATAACATTGCCGAGCACGAAGTCGGGCAGGTACTCACCGTCGATGTTTTTCAGCCCGGCCAGGTAATCGATGTCACCGGCACATCGAAAGGCCGCGGCTTCCAGGGTGTGGTCAAGCGCCACAATTTCCGCGGTGGCCCGAAGACCCACGGCCAGAGTGATCGCTGGCGCGCACCCGGCTCGATCGGCGCCGGCACCGACCCAGGCCGTGTCTGGAAAGGCACGCGTATGGCCGGTCGCATGGGCAACCGCCGCGTCACCGTACAAAATCTCCAGGTTGTCGAAGTCGTGTCCGACAAGCATATTCTCCTTGTCAAAGGTTCGGTTCCGGGCGCGAAGAATAGCTTGCTGATGGTTCGCCGGGCCGTGAAGGCTGCAAAATAGTTGTGGGCTGTGAGTTATTCGCGCGAAACACGGCATACTTCACAACTCATAACTGATGAACAGAGGATACGCGGTAATGGAAGCAAAACTCTTCAACCAATCCGGCGCCGAAGTCGGAACCATACAGCTAGATGAATATATCTTCGGCATTGAGCCGAACGTGCCAGTAATGCACCAGGCTATGGTTCGCCAGCAAGCCAATGCGCGCATGGGCACGCATAATACGCTTGGCCGCGGCGAAGTGGCCGGCAGCACGAAAAAGCTGTTCCGCCAGAAAGGCACCGGCCGGGCACGCCAAGGTTCGGTTCGCGCGCCTCATCGCAAAGGTGGCGGCGTGGCCCACGGCCCACATCCCCGCTCATACCGCCAGGCAATGCCTCGCAAGATGCGGCGGCTGGCGGTGCGCTCGGCGCTCTCGGCCAAGTACGCCGCTGACGAGATCCGCTTCATCGACTCATGGGCGTTCGAGCAGCCGCGCACGAAGTTGTTCGTGCAAAGCCTGGCCGCGCTTCAGATCAGCGGCAAAACGCTCGTCGTGCTCGATCGCAAAGATGCCGTCGTGCAAAAATCGGCGGGGAATATCACCGGCGTGAAGACATTGCTCGCCCACTACGTCAACGTCATCGACCTGCTGAGCTACGATAACATCATTATCTCGCGCGCGGCGATCGACGTACTGGCGAGCTTCCTGAGCCAGACCAACGCCGAGGCCACCTCGGCCACCGACGACGGAGAGGCCTAAATGAACGCGCATCAGATCATTATTCGGCCGCTAATTACCGAGAAAAATACCAACCTTATGTCGCTGAACAAGTACAGCTTCGAGGTTGACCGCTCGGCTAATAAAATGCAGATCAAGCAGGCGATCGAAGAGGTTTTCAACGTCACCGTCACCGCCGTTCATACCATGAACGTGCGCGGTAAGCTGCGCCGCCGCGGAATGCGCTATGGCTATACCGCCGATTGGAAAAAGGCGATCGTGACGCTGGCCGAAGGAAGCCGGATCGAGCTGTTCGAGGGCGTGTAATGAGTTTTGAGTTTTAAGTTTTGTGTGTCGAGTGTACCAACCATCAGCTCAACACACAGCGCTCGAAACTCAGCACTTCACGGAGTAAACCATGGGTGTTCGACGATACAAGCCAACCTCGGCCGGCCGCCGGAATATGTCGGTCGCGACGTTCGAGGAGATCACCAAGAAGAAGCCGGAGAAGCGCCTGCTTGCTCCGCTCTCAAAGAGCGGCGGCCGTAACAATTATGGGCGCATCACGACGCGGCATCGCGGCGGCGGCCACAAGCGCGCCTACCGCATCATCGACTTCAAGCGCAACAAGTTCGGCGTACCGGCGAAGGTTGCCGCGATCGAGTACGATCCCAACCGCAGCGCACGTATCGCACTGCTAAACTACGCTGATGGCGAAAAGCGCTATATCCTGGCGCCTCTGGGCCTGAATGTTGGCGATACCGTGATGAGCGGCCCCGACGCCGAGGTACGCGTGGGCAATGCGTTACCGCTACGTGCCATCCCGCTTGGCAGCCAAGTGCATAATGTCGAGCTCCAGCTCGGCCGCGGCGGCGTGATGGTACGCAGCGCAGGCGCCTCGGCACAGTTAATGGCCAAAGAAGGCAGCTATGCGACACTGCGCATGCCTTCGGGCGAGATGCGCCAGGTGCTGATCGACTGCCTCGCGACTATTGGCCAGGTTGGCAATCTCGATAATCAGAATATTCGCCTGGGTAAGGCTGGCCGTAAGCGCTGGCTCGGCCGGCGGCCCGAGGTGCGCGGGTCGGCGATGAACCCGCGGGACCATCCCCACGGCGGCGGCGAGGGCCGCGCGCCTCGTGGTATGTCGCCCAAGACCAAGTGGGGCAAGCCGGCGCGCGGCGTGCGCACGCGGCATAACCCCAGCACCGACCGCTACATCGTTCGGCGCCGTAAGCCGTAATCGTGAGGGTATGGGCGGCCCTACCCGCCCGCTGTTAGGTGGGAGTGCGCAGGCGCGTACCAGAGGCAGCGAGCCAATGCTCGACCTCTCCCTCCTCCCAAGATAAAGGAAGGGATGACATGTCTCGTTCGTCCAAGAAAGGACCTTACGTCGATATCAGGCTGCTCGGCCGGGTCGAAGATATGAACCGCGCGAATGAAAAGCGGGTGCTGCGCACCTGGTCGCGCGCGTCGACAATCTTCCCCCAGATGGTCGGGCATACCATCGCCGTTCACGATGGGCGCCGCCATGTGCCGGTGTATATCACCGAAAACATGGTTGGCCATAAGCTGGGCGAGTTTGCGCCGACGCGCTTCTTCCGCGGCCACGGCGGCAAAAAGGCCGACAAGCGCGGGAAGGTGAAGTAGCGATGCAAGCGAAAGCTATCAACAAGATGGTGCGCATCTCGCCGACAAAGGTGCGCCCGGTGATCGACCTCGTGCGCGGCAAGCCCGTGGAGCGCGCACTGGCGATACTGCGCTACATGCCGCAGAAAGCCGCTAAAGAGATCGCTCGCACCATCCAGTCGGCGGCGGCTAACGCCGAGAATAACTTCGAAATGGACCCCGAGACGCTGGTCGTTAAGACGATCTTCGCCGACGAGGGCCCGGCGTTCAAACGTATTATGCCGCGCGCGCGCGGCCGCGCCGACCGCATTCGCAAGCGCACGACACATATTACCGTGATCGTCGACGACGGCGAGGAGATTTAAATGGGACGTAAGGTACATCCAATCGGCTTCCGCTTAGGCTACATCAAAGACTGGCAGTCGAAGTGGTTTGCGGATCGCACCTATACCGATCAGCTGCACGAAGATTTCTTGCTGCGTCGGCTGATTATCAAAGAGCTTGCGAATGCCGGCGTCGCGCGCGTCGAGATCGAGCGCTCGGCAAACAAGATCGAAGTAACGGTGTACACCGCGAAGCCCGGTATTGTGATCGGCAAGCGCGGCGCCAAGGTCGATGAGCTGAAGTCCGACCTTGAGAAGCGCACCGCTAAAAAGGTCAAGCTCAATATCCAAGAGATCCACCAGCCCGAACTTGAGGCTCAGCTTGTGGCCGAAAGCATCGCCGAGCAGATCAACAAGCGCGTATCGTACAAGCGCGCGATGAAGCAGGCAGTGCAGCGCGCAATGCGCTTGGGCGCGCAAGGCGTGAAGATCAAGTGCTCGGGCCGCCTCGGCGGTGCCGAGATGGCACGTATTGCGAACGAGAGCGACGGCCGGGTACCACGCCACACGCTGCGCGCCGATATCGACTACGCCCAGGTGCACGCACACACGACGTATGGCCGCATTGGCGTCAAGGTGTGGATCTACAAGGGTGAAGTGTTCCCCGACGCAATGGGCAAGCTCCAGGTCGTGCAGACGGCTGCGGCACGCAACCAGGCGGCCGAAGAGGAAAATCGGCCGCGCCAGCGGAGCGGCCGTGGCGGCGGGCGCAACGAACGTGACCGCGGCGGCGAGCGTGAAGGCGGCGATCGCGGCGGTCGTGGCGGCGGCCGTGGCGGCCGTGGCGGCGGCACGCGCACGCGTGGTTAGAAGGAGCAACGACTATGTTGATGCCCAAACGCGTCAAATATCGAAAACAACAGCGCGGCCGCACCAAAGGCATGGCGCAGCGCGGGAACTCTGTGGCGTTCGGCGACTATGGCCTGATGGCGCTCGAAGCCACCTGGATCACGTCACGCCAGATCGAAGCTGCGCGCCGCGCGATCACCCACCACGTCAAGCGTGGCGGTAAAATCTGGATCCGGATCTTCCCCGACAAGCCAGTCACCGCCAAGCCCGCCGAAACCCGTATGGGTTCTGGTAAAGGCGCCGTCGATCACTATGTCGCGGTGGTCAAGCCTGGCCGGGTCATGTTCGAGCTGGGCGGCGTGCGGCCTGAAGTTGCGCACGAAGCACTGAGCCTGGCTGCGCAAAAAATGCCAATCAAGTGCAAGATCATCGGGCGTGAGGATGTGGAGGCCGGCGAATGAAAATCGACGAACTGCGCAACCTCGACTCCGACAAGCTGCAAAGCCAGCTTAAGGAGCACTACGAGGAACTCTTTAACCTGCGCTTTCAGCAGGTGATGGGCAAGCTGACTGCCAGTGGCCGCCCGCGGATCGTGAAGCGCGAGATTGCGCGTATCAAAACGATCCTGCGCGAGCGCGAGCTGGGCCTCTAACGACCAGGAGATCGAACGATGGCCGAAGGACGACGTCTCTACAAGATTGGCCGGGTGGTCAGCGATAAGATGGACAAAACTGTGGTGGTGGCAGTCGACTACCTGAAGCCGCACCCACTGTATCGCAAGATCATCCGCAAGACAAACAAGTTCCACGCGCACGACGAAAGCAATCAGTGCCATATCGGCGACGTGGTACGTATCGGCGAGACCCGGCCGCTCAGCAAGACCAAGCGCTGGGAAGTTGTCGAGGTCATTCAGCGCGGCGAGGAGAATTAGCAATGATTCAGCAGCAGACCCGCCTGAAAGTCGCCGATAATACGGGCGCGAAAGAGATCATGTGCATTCGCGTGATGGGCGGCTCGAGAGTGCGCTATGGCTTCGTCGGCGACGTCATTGTCGCGTCGGTCAAGGAGGCAACTCCTGGCGGCGCTGTGAAAAAGGGCGAAGTCGTACGCGCCGTGATTGTGCGCACCGCCAAAGAATATGTGCGGCCTGATGGTTCCCACATCCGCTTCGACGATAACGCCGCCGTAATCATCGGCAAAGAGAACAACCCACGCGGCACGCGTATCTTTGGCCCGGTGGCGCGCGAGCTGCGCGAAAAGGCGTTTATGAAGATTATTTCGCTCGCGCCCGAAGTGCTGTAGATTACAGATTACAGATTTCAGGCTTCAGATTGCAGAGCACGCTCAACTCGTGACTGCGATCTACAATCTGCAATCTGCTATCGAATTGGGGTTTGGACATGCACGTCAAAACTGGTGACGAAGTTCTGGTGATCACCGGGAAAGACAAAGGCAAGCGCGGTAAGATCAAAGAAGCGCGGCCGAAAGATCGCCGAGTGGTCATCGAAGGGCTCAATATCATCAAGCGCCACATGAAGCAGCGTGGCCCTGGTAAACCCAGCGGCATCATCGAGCGCGAAGCGCCGATCAACGCCTCGAATGTCATGCTGATCTGCCCGCGCTGTGGCCGCGCTTCGCGTACCGGCCATCGTTTCCTGGAAGAAACCGACGATCGTGGTCGCCAGCGCAAAGTACGCTTCTGCAAGGCGTGCAACGAGGCGATCGACGGGTAATAGCAATGAAAAGCGACGAGCTCCAAGCTACCGCGAGCAACACGCCCGCCTTCCGCTGAGCTGCTCGTACTTCATACCTTCGAGATCAAGGCCGGAGGGTTCAGTAGAGCTTTCCAAGCCCTTGAGGAGCAATTATGGCAACGCGACTCAAAGAAAAATACCAGAACGATGTCGTGCCAGCGCTGATGCAGGAATTCAGCTACAGCACGGTAATGCAGGTGCCGCGTCTCGAGAAAGTCGTGCTGAATATCGGCCTTGGCGAAGCGCTGCAGAACAACAAAGCGCTCGACGCGGCTGTGGGCGACCTGACGGCGATCAGTGGGCAGAAGCCGGTGATCACAAAAGCAAAAAAATCGATCGCCGCGTTTAAGCTGCGCCAAGGTCAATCGATTGGCGCAATGGTCACGCTGCGTGGCCCGCGCATGTTCGACTTCCTCGATCGGCTGATGAACCTGGCACTGCCGCGCCTACGCGATTTTCGGGGTGTCAGCCGACGCTCGTTCGATGGCCGCGGCAACTACAGCCTGGGCCTGCGCGAGCAGATCATCTTTCCTGAAATCGACTACGACAAAGTCGATAAAATTCGCGGTCTCGAGGTGGCGATTGTGACAACCGCACCCGACGACGCCCAAGGCTATGCGCTGCTCAAGCGCCTCGGCATGCCATTTCGTGATTAGCACGGGCCAGGAGCAGGGGCCACGCCAACGCCCCGCTCACCAGCCCGGGCATAGGAGGAATTCACATTGGCCAAGAAATCTCTGATCGTCAAAGCTCAGCGGACGCCCAAGTACCAGGTTCGCGCGTACCATCGCTGCAGGCTGTGTGGCCGATCACGCGCCTACATGCGTAAGTTCGGCATGTGTCGTATCTGCTTCCGCGAGAATGCACTCAAGGGGCTGATTCCAGGCGTTACCAAATCAAGCTGGTAATGCTGATTGTCGAGCAAGCCATGTATTTATCCAGCCCAAAACAGATGCTGGTCTTCAAGGAGGAGCGTCGTGAGCGTTAACGACCCAATTGCAGATATGCTAACTCGCATCCGCAATGCGTGCATGGCCCGCCACACGACAGTGGCAATTCCCGCCTCGAAGATGAAAATTGCAATCGCGGATATCCTGAAGCGCGAAGGCTTCATTCGCGATTACGAGGTTCAGAAGGGTCAGCCCGCCGATACGATTGTTATTACGCTAAAATATACAAGCGACCGTCGCCCGGTTATCACTGGCCTGAAGCGCGTGAGCAAGCCCGGTTTGCGTATCTACACAGGTCGCGCCGATATTCCGCGCGTGCGCGGCGGGCTGGGGTTGAGCATTCTATCGACCCCGCGCGGCGTGATGGCCGGCCACGAAGCGTGGCAGCAGCATGTCGGCGGCGAAGTGCTTTGCTACGTTTGGTAGCGGGGAGCAAACAAGCTATGTCGCGTATTGGTAAAAAGCCGATCTCGATCCCCAAGGGCGTTGAGATCAATGTCTCTGAAGGCAACTACGTCAAGGTCAAGGGCCCGAAGGGTGCGCTTGAGCAGCAGCTGCCCGAAGAGGTCACGATCGAGCAGCAGAATGGCGTTCTGACGGTCAGCCGGCCGTCAGACGATCAGCGCCTGCGCGCACTGCATGGCCTGACGCGCTCGCTGCTGGCGAATATGGTGACCGGCGTGACCGACGGCTACCAGCGGGTGCTGGAGATCAGTGGTGTTGGCTTCCGCGCCTCGCGCGAGGGCAAGAATATCATCCTGCAGGTTGGTTTCTCGCACCCCATCCGCGTCGTGCCGCCCGAAGGCATCACCTTCGAAATCCTCGACCGCAAAAGCGCCAACGAGCCGCAGCAGGTGATCATCCGCGGCATCAATAAGCAAACGGTCGGCGAAGAGGCTGCGAAGCTGCGCAACCTGCGCCCGCCGGAGCCCTATAAAGGCTACGGCATCCGCTACCGGGGCGAGAAGGTGCGCCGCAAGGCCGGCAAGACCGGAAAGACCAAGTAGTTATGAGTGCTGGGCTACCCGGCCTGCATGGTTCGGCTTCAAGCGCGAAACGCTACGCCGCTCGCTCAGCACTGATCAGACAGGGGATATAATCTCTGTCACCAGGAGAAACCGAACTATGGCAGGACGTTCACCACGAGAGCTGCGAATCCGGCGGCACCTGCGCGTACGCAAGCGCGTCGCCGGTACTACCGAGCGCCCACGCCTGAGCGTGTTTCGCAGTAATATCCATATTTATGCTCAGGTCATCGACGACAGTGCCAACCATACCCTGGTTTCGGCGTCGACGCAAGACGCAGAGCTAGCCGCGTCGATCAAGGGGAAAACCAAGATCGAGCGCGCCAAAGCGGTAGGCCAACTGATTGCTCAGCGCGCCAAAGCCGCTGGTGTCGATAAGGTCGTGTTCGATCGCGGCGGCTTTCAGTATCACGGCCGGGTACAGGCGCTGGCCGATGCCGCGCGCGAGGCCGGCCTGAACTTCTAATGAGTAGCCAGCCGGCAGATCGCAGCTGCCAGCACTACGAGTACTCGTTGTATGGTAGCTGCATACTGCATACCGGCTACTGATAACTGGAGGAATTGTGGCACAGAAACGCATCAACGCCGACGATCTTGAGCTCGAAGAGCGCGTGGTTCAGATCAACCGCGTTTCAAAAGTCGTCAAGGGCGGCCGGCGCTTCAGCTTCAGCACCGTCGTTGTGGTAGGCGACGGCAAAGGGCATATTGGTGTCGGCATGGGCAAAGCCGGCGAGGTACCCGAGGCGATCCGCAAGGGCGTCGAGGCGGCCAAGAAAAATGTCATTCGCATCCCGCTGAGTAACACCACGATCCCACACGATATCGAGACTGAGTTCTCGTCGGCGCGGGTACGGCTGCTCCCAGCGGCGCCCGGCACCGGCGTTATCGCCGGTCGCGGCGTACGGCCGGTGGTCGAGGCTGCGGGCATTAAAGATATTTTGTCGAAGAGCTACGGCAGCAACAACCCGGTCAACGTGGTGAAGGCAGCATTCAAAGCGCTCAGCGAGCTGACCTCGCTCGAGGAGCAGGCGCGCATGCGCGGGATGACGCCGCACGAACTGCACCAGCGACGTGTGCGCGCCGCCGAGGCGCAGGAGGCTTCGTGATGGCCAAGCTACAGATCACCTATACAAAAAGCGCGATTGGCTACAGCAAGGATCAAAAAGACACGATCAAGTCGCTGGGCCTGCGCAAGCTGTATAGCACCGCCATCCACGACGATACACCGGCGATTCGTGGCATGGCCTTCAAGGTACGCCATTTGGTGACTGTCAAAGAGCTTGGCGACGAGGTGGCCGCATCTACACCGGCACCAACCGCCCGGCCACGCGCTACTGCAACATTGGCGCCAGCTGCCGAGCCCGCCGTGCCGCAGGCCAGCGCAGCCGACGATCTCGTGATCATTGAGGGGATCGGCCCCAAGATCGCAGGCGTGCTCAACAACGCCGGCATTACCACATTTGCGCAATTGGCGGCAACCGAGGCAAGCACACTTGCCGAGATCCTGCAGCGCGCGAACTTGCGGCTCGCCGACCCCACCACCTGGCCCGAACAAGCTCAACTGGCGGCCGACGGCAAAATGGAAGCGCTTAAAGCCTTGCAAGATAGCCTCAAAGGCGGGCGGCGCGAGTAATATTCGCACTTTGAACGCCTGAAGGCAAAGGAATAGAGCCATGAAATTGCATGATCTAAAGCCAGCACCAGGGGCGCACCGCGAACGCAAGCGCGTTGGGCGAGGCCCCGGCTCGGGCAAAGGTAAAACGGCTGGTAAAGGTATGATGGGCCAGAAGGCTCGCTCGGGGCCGGGGCCATACCGAACCTTTGAGGGCGGCCAGAACCGTATGGTGCGGCGCATGCCCTACCTGCGTGGCTTCAAGAACCTATGGCGAACGGAATACCAGGTGCTGAACATCGGCGATCTCAGCGAGCTTCCAGCCGAGCACGAGCTGACGATCGAAGATCTGATCGCCTCTGGTACGATTAGCAAGCATAAGCCGCTGAAGATCCTGGGCGAGGGCGACCTGAATGTCAAGCTAACGGTGCAGGCGCACAAGTTCAGCACGAGTGCGCGCGCCAAGATCGAAGCGGCCGGCGGTACGGTAGTCGAATTGCCGTGGGAAACCGAGCGACGCAGCCGCAGCGCCGGGCCGAACCCGGCCATGCGTAACCGAAAGTAGGTACCTGGCGAAGAGCAGCGGCGCTAGTAGAATTGGTCTATCGCCGCCCGCTCAATCGCAAGGGCCTCGTTGAGGAGACATCGTCGATGCTACAATCGGTTTTACGAGCGCTGCAGCTGCCCGACCTACGCCGGCGCATCACTTTTACGCTGCTGATGCTGCTGGTATTCCGGCTGATCGCACACATCCCTGTGCCGAATATCGATGCAAGCGCGCTTGCGACCCTGCAGCAGGCGCTGCGCGATAATCAACTAGCCGCGCTTTTGAATATCTTCGCCGGCGGCGCGCTGCAAAATCTCTCGGTTGCAGCGATGGGCGTATACCCATATATCACCGCTCAGATCATTGTTCAGCTGCTGACGCCGCTCATTCCTGCACTGGAAGAAATGCAGAAAGAAGGCGAACAAGGCCGCATGCGCATGAACCGGATCACCTTCTGGGTAACGGTGCCAATGGCATATCTCCAAGCTTATGGCCAGACATTGACAATTGTGCGCGGCGTGAGCGGTGGCCAGAATGTGTTCCGCAGCGAATTTAACATTTTCAGCAATTTCTTCCCCACCTTTACCATCATCACTGCCATGGTGGCCGGCACGATGCTACTAGTGTGGCTCGGCGAGCAGATCCAAGAGCGCGGCATTGGCAACGGCATCTCGATGATCATTTTCGGTGGGATTGTTTCGCGCCTGCCCAACCTGATCAGCCAGGCCTTTACCACCGGCTCGCTTGGTGATGTTACGACCATCATTGGGCTGATCGCATTTTTGGTGATTGGCCTATTCACAATTATCGGTATTGTGCTCGTGCAAGAGGGCCAGCGCCGCATCCCAGTGCAGTATGCCAAGCGAGTACGCGGCAACCGCGTGTATGGCGGTCAGAGCAGCCATATTCCGCTTAAGGTCAATATGTCGGGGATGATCCCGCTGATCTTTGCGCAGAGCATTATTATCTTTCCCGGCACACTGGCTTCGTACGGTTGCCCCGAGCAGGTAGCGCCCGAGGGCGCAAGCTTCCTGAAGCAAGCGGCGTGTTTTACCTATCAAACATTCAGCCCGCAGTTCGGGCGCGGCACGCTGATCTACTCCATTCTGCTCTTTTTGCTGGTGGTTGGTTTCACCTACTTCTATACCATGGTTATCTTCAACCAGCAGAATATCCCCGACTCGCTTCAGCGCAACGGCGGCTTCATTCCGGGCATCCGGCCAGGCAAGCGAACCGAGGAGTACCTGAGCAAAGTAGTATACCGTATCACGCTGGTCGGTGCGTTCTTCCTCGGGCTTGTGGCGATCCTGCCATTTTTAACCCAGCAGGTCACTGGCGTACAGATCGGGCTCAGCGCGACCGCACTACTGATTGTGGTAGGCGTAGCGATTGATACCATGCGCCAGCTTGAGGCGCAGCTTGTGATGCGCAACTACGAAGGCTTTATCAACCGCTAGATGTGGAAAGGTGGCACGGCCGGCAAGGTGGCTTGGTAGCTCGATGACGAGTGGAAAGAGCTTGGCATGGATGTTATTCTACTTGGTGCTCCTGGAGCCGGCAAAGGCACTCAGGCACAGTATCTCGAACAACATACCGGGCTAGTCCATGTCGCAAGCGGAGATCTGTTCCGCGCAGCATTGCGCCAGGGTACCGAGCTTGGTATGCTGGCAAAATCATACATGGATCGCGGGGAACTGGTACCCGATGAGCTGGTCATTCGCATGATCATCGAGCGAATCAGCCAGAGCGATTGCGCCAATGGCGTGATTTTCGACGGCTTCCCACGAACCCGCGACCAGGCATTGGCGCTCCAGAGCGAGCTCGTCGACCATGGGCGCACGATTGATTATGTGTTATACTTGCGCGTGCCCGACGATGTGTTGCTGCGCCGTATAGCCGGCCGGCAAACTTGCAAAACCTGCGGGTATATTTATAATATATACTATTTCCCGTCGAAACGACCGGATGTATGCGATCATTGCGGCGGGAAATTATATCAGCGTAGCGACGACACGCTTGAAACTGCGCGGCATCGCCTGCAAGTGTATTTTGCACAAACGCGCCCGCTGATCGAGTACTATCGCGAACAAGGTAATCTGATCGAGATCGACGGCCAGCGCGAAATCTCGCTGGTAACCGAGACAATGACCGCAGCATTGGGTTTGAATGGCAGTGACACTGAAAAACCGATCTGAGCTTGAACTGATGCGCCGGGCCGGGCGCATTGTTGGTGAGTGTCACTTGCTCCTACGCGATGCAGTACGCCCAGGGGTAACAACCGCGCAGCTGGATCGGCTGGTTCACGACCATATCGTGCAACAGGGCGGTATACCATCGTTTTTGGGCTACCCGGGGGTCACGCCATTTCCGGCCGCGACGTGCATCTCGATCAACGACGAGTTGGTACATGGCATCCCCGGCCCCCGTGTGCTGCGCGAGGGCGATATTGTCAGCGTCGATATTGGCGCGATCTGGCAGGGCTACCATGGCGACTCAGCCTGGAGCTACCCAGTCGGCAGAGTATCGCCAGCGGCGCGCGGGCTGCTTGAGGTAACCGAGCACACGCTGTATCACGCGCTCGAGTTCGCGCGAGCCGGCGCGCGCCTAAACGATATCTCGCACGCTATTCAGAGCTACGCCGAGGCGCGTGGCTACGGAGTGGCGCGTAAATACATCAGCCACGGCATTGGCCGGCGGCTGCATGAAGACCCGCAGATCAAAAACTACGGCGAGCCCGGTAAAGGCATGCTCCTACGCCCAGGAATGACCTTTGCGATCGAGCCGATGATCACGCAAGGTCACTACGAGACGCGCGAACTAGCCGACGGCTGGACTGTGGTGACGCTCGACGGCAGCCTGGCGGCGCACTACGAGCATACGATTGCCATTACCGAGCACGCAGGGCCGGAAATACTAACCCGGCAAGACTGAACGATCATCAAAGGAGAGGTATGACCAAGAAGAAGGACGCCATTGAGATGGAGGGAACTATTACTGAGCCGCTTCCTAATGCGATGTTCCGTGTGCAACTGGAAAACGGCCACGAGGTTCTGGCGCATATCTCGGGGCGCATGCGGATGAACTACATCCGTATTCTCAAAGGCGACCGCGTGCTGGTTGAGCTATCGCCGTACGACCTGACGCGCGGGCGCATTACGTATCGCTACAGATAACCGAGCGGTGAAAGCAAAACAGCTGCCCGCTGAAAAAAGTGGGGCAGTGTATGTGTGTGTTTATTCAACATATGTTGGTAGTGGTGCGGGGCTTCGCCCGCTGTGATGGTTAGGAGATCGATATGAAAGTTCATGCGTCGGTCAAACCGCGCTGCGAATACTGCCGCGTGATCAAGCGCAAGGGCGTACTGCGCGTCATTTGCAGCCGGCAGCCGCGGCACAAGCAACGGCAGGGCTAGCGATCGGGCCGAACAGGCACTGTACGAAGCCGAGGATGGACGAGATGCAACCACACAGCGCCAAGGCGCAACCCGCGAATCTTCGATCCACCTCCTATATCAACAGCTAAGGGGAGCATATGGCACGTATTGCCGGGGTGGATATCCCGCGGAACAAAAAGATCGAAGTGTCGATCACCTATATCTTTGGGATCGGCCGGTCGAATGGCATGGACATTCTGAGGAAGGCAAATGTGAACCCGAGCACACGGGTGCGCGAGCTTACCGAGGAAGAAGTTGGTCGCATTCGCGAGGTTGTCGATCGAGAGTACCGGGTTGAAGGTGACCTGCGGCGCGAGATTCAGCTGAATATCAAGCGCCTCATGGACATCGCCTGCTACCGTGGGCTGCGCCACCGCAAGGGCATGCCAGTGCGCGGGCAGCGCACGCGTACAAACGCGCGCACACGCCGCGGGCGCAAGGGCCAGGCGATCGGCATCAAGAAGAAGACCACGAAGAAGTAACAGTATCGTTCTCAACCTTGGCAGCTGCACGTGCTGCCAGCGCGGTTGATCAGCGCACTATTCGGAGGAATAATGGCTAAACAGCAGCCAAAGGCAGGCACCGCTGCCGCCGCCAAGCGCCAACGTGGCAAGCGCCGTGAGAAGAAGAATGTGCCGCGCGGGCAGGCGCATATCCAGAGCACTTTTAATAACACGATCGTTACGATCACCGACCCATCAGGCAATGTGATCTGCTGGTCGAGCGCCGGCCAGAATGGCTTCAAGGGCTCGCGCAAGAGCACCCCGTACGCCGCGCAGATCACCGCAGAGATCGCGGCGCGCAAAGCCCTGGAGAACGGCATGCGCTCGCTCGAGGTGTTCGTAAAGGGCCCGGGCGCTGGCCGCGAGGCGGCGATCCGCTCACTCCAATCGAATGGCCTGCAGGTAACGGCGATCACCGACGTAACGCCGATCCCGCATAATGGCTGCCGCCCGCCCAAACGCCGGCGCGTCTAATGAGGAGGGTTTGAGAAACTCATGGCTCGTTATCGTGGACCAGTAGGTAAAATCAGCCGCCGCCTTGGCATCGGCATTACCGATAAAGGCCAGCGTATCCTGAACAAGCGCGCGTTTCCGCCAGGCCAGCATGGGCCGAGCGCGCGGCGCCGGCAGGTGTCGGATTACGGCCTGCAGCTGCTCGAGAAGCAGAAGGCGCGCTACATGTACGGCCTGCTCGAGCGCCAGTTCCAGCGTGTGTTTGAGAAGGCCCAGCGCTACCCCGGTGAGACTGGCGCACACCTATTTATTTTGCTTGAGCGCCGGCTCGACAACGTGGTGTACCGCCTAGGAATCGCCAGTACGCGCCAGCAGGCGCGCCAGCTCGTGAGCCATGGCCATGTGACGGTCAATGGCCGCAAGACGAACATTCCGTCGTTCACCGTGAAGGTAGGCGACACGATTGCAGTGCGCCCCGAAAGCCGGCGCCTGACATACTTTAAGAACCTGGTGGATAGCGGCGAGCTCAACCGCCGTAACACGCCCGATTGGCTGCGGCTCAACGCGGCCGACCTGGCTGGCGAAGTCGTGAGCATGCCGCGGCGCGAAGACGCTGAGCCGGAGATCAACGAACAGCTCATCGTCGAATACTACAGCCGCTAAAAATTGCAGATTGCAGATTGCAGATTGCTGCGCACTCGATGAGGCAATTTACAATCTGCACTCTGAAATGTGCAGAGGAGGCGATCCATGCTAGATATCGCCATGCCCAAAATTGAGGTCGTTCAGGCGGCTGAGAATTACGGACGGTTCAAGATCGAGCCGCTCGACCCGGGCTACGGTCATACATTGGGAAATGCGCTGCGCAGGGTGCTGCTGTCGTCGATCCCTGGCTCGGCAATTACAAAGATAAAAATCGATGGGGTGTACCACGAGTTTTCGACCATCACCGGCGTGAAAGAAGATGTCACCGAGATTGTGTTGAACATCAAGGGCATCCGCCTGCGCTCGTACGCCGAGCGGCCTGTAAAGGTGCTGCTCACCAAGCAGGGCGCTGGGATCGTTCGCGCCAGCGATATTGACACGCCGAGCAATGTTGAGCTCGTCAACCCCAATCACTATATTTGCACGCTGGACTCGGACGATGCGCACCTCGAGATCGAAATGACCGTCGAGCGCGGGCGCGGCTACCTTCCGGCCGATCAGCGCGACGCGCTGCCCATCGGCGAGATACCGGTGGATGCAATCTTCACGCCGGTGCCGAAGGTGAACTATGTCGTCGAGAATACCCGCGTGCAGCAGGCCACCGACTACGACCGGCTGCTGATCGAGATCTGGACCGACGGCACGATCAAGGCCGGCGACGCGCTGAGCCATGCCGCGCAGGTGCTGGTGCAATATTGCCAGACGATCTCGGCATTCAATCAGCTGACGGTCGATGCCGACGTGGCCAAAGCGCCAGACGGGCTAGCGATCCCGGCCGACATCTACGATACGCCGATCGAGGAGCTGGATCTTTCGACCCGCACGTACAACTGCTTGAAGCGCGCCGACATCACCAAAGTCGGTCAAGTGCTTGAGATGGACGAAAAAGCGCTACTGTCGGTACGCAACCTGGGCCAGAAGTCGATGGAGGAGATCCGCGACAAGCTGATCGAGCGGGGCTACATCCCGCAGCCCAGCGTGCTGCCAGCCGGCAACGGCGCCGCAGGAGAATAAGACGAACTGGGCAAGGAATGGTGAATAAGCCAGATTGGCCGCGTGCCGAGCGCTATGTCACCGTTCTTTGGCCCGCCCTTAGAGGATACGAACCATGCGACACCAACGAGTCGGCCGCAAGCTAGGTCGCTCCGCCGAGCACCGCAAATCGCTGCTACGCAACCTGATGATCGAGCTGATCGAGCATCGCAAGATCCAGACGACCGCCGCGAAGGCGAAAACTGTTCAGCCCGAGATTGAAAACTTGCTGGCACTGGCGCGCCAAGACACCCCGCAGGCGCGCAAGGTTGCGCTGTCGCGGCTCGACAGCAAAACAGCGATGCGGCTGCTATTCGACTTCGCGCCCGAGCAGTACGCCGGCCGCAATGGCGGTTTCACGCGCATTACCAAGCTGGGGCCGCGCCAGGGCGACGCCGCCGAGATGGTGTTGCTCGAACTGCTCTAGCGCTACGCTCGCGGCAGAAGCCTGGCATTGCCAGGTGGCCAGCCAATCGTACAGGCATGCGCAATATCGCCCTGAAAATAGAGTACGACGGGACTGACTTTGTCGGCTCGCAGTGGCAAAACAACGGCCGTTCGGTGCAGGGCGAGCTCGAAGGCGCGTGGCAGCAGCTGACGCAGGAGCAGCGGCGTATTCAGCTGGCAGGGCGAACCGACGCGGGAGTACACGCGCGCGGCCAAGTCGCAAACGTGCGCACAGAAACAGCGCACGATCTGCCGACGATCCAGCGCGGGCTAACGGCGATCCTGCCTGAAGATGTAGCGGTGCTGGAGGCGTGGGAAGTAGGGCCAGACTTTCACGCACGGCACACAGCAATTCGCCGCGACTACCGCTTTTTGATCGACAACGGGCCGGTTGCCTCGCCGCTGCTACGACGCCACGCGGTTCACGTGGGCGGGAAGCTACAGGCCGAGGCGGTGCACGAGGCGATGCAGGTGCTGCTAGGGACGCACGATTTCGCGGCGTTCGCCGGGGCAGGCCAGGCAGGCTCGACGGTACGCACGTGCTATATGGCAAGCTGCCAGGTGATCGCAGCGTGGCAGCAGCCGCTGATCGCCATCGACATTGCGGCAAATGCATTTCTTCGCCACATGGTGCGTAATATCGTAGGCACACTGCTGCCGGTTGGTGGAAATAGACGAGGGAACGATGACTTGGCAGCGGTGCTCGCGAGCCGCGACCGCCGCCGGGCCGGGCGCACCGCGCCAGCCCACGGCCTGTATCTTATGTCGGTGAGTTATCCATAAGGAACGAGCATGAAGACCTATTCGCAGAAAGCTTCGGAAGTTCAGCGCGACTGGCATGTGGTCGACGCGACCGGCCAGACGCTGGGCCGCCTGGCAACACAGATCGCGACGCTGCTGCGCGGCAAGCATAAGCCGACGTTCAGCCCCAACCTCGACGGCGGCGATTTTGTCGTGGTGGTGAATGCCGAGAAGGTGCGCCTGACGGGCCGCAAAGAAAATCAGAAGATGTACTACCGCCACTCGGGCTACCCCGGCGGCTTCAAGGCGATACCATACCGGCGCATGATGGCGACCCACCCCGATCGCATTCTGCGCTTCGCGGTCAAGGGGATGCTGCCGAAGACGCGCCTGGGGCGGCAGCAGATACTGAAACTGAAGATCTACGCCGGCCCGACGCACCCGCACGCCGCGCAGCAGCCGAAGGTATACGAGCCGCGCCCACGCGGCTAGCACGGACTTATCGTATTGCGTATGCTGCCCTCGGGGCGCTGGCGTGGCGCAATACGCAATATCGATAATTGTGTGAGGAATGCATGACTGAGAAACGCTACTATCAGGGCACCGGGCGCCGCAAGACTGCGGTAGCGCGGGTGCGGCTGTTCCCCGGCTCGGGCGAGTTTGTGGTGAACGGCAAGAATATCACCGAGTATTTCGGCCACCGCGAGCTATTCGCACGCGAGCTGGCGCGGCCGCTCGAGCTGACCGGCAACGCCACGTCGTTTAACGTGCTGGCGAAGGTGCGCGGCGGTGGCGCTGCCGGCCAGGTAACGGCGGTACGCCACGGCATTGCGCGCGCGCTGCTGGATCTGAACGGCGAGCTACGGCCGACGCTGAAGAAGGCCGGGCTGCTGACGCGCGACCCGCGCATGAAAGAGCGCAAGAAAGCAGGCCTCAAGCGCGCCCGCAAGCGGCCACAGTACACCAAGCGATAATATCAACTCCGTTTGATCACTTTCTTTGTGCGATGCCATTGTCCATGGCATCGCACAAAGAAATTTCGGGGGCAGCGAAGCCGCCCTCGAACCCTACATACAGCAAGTGATTAGCCGAATGTGGTATAAGACCAAGCCCGCTCTGAGCAACAGAGCGGGCTTGTTTGCGCATGATGAAACCGACAGGCGCTACTAGGCGGGTGGGTCGGCGGCAGGCTGTACGTAGCGCGTCACATATTCAAGCAGCATCTCGATATCAAAGGGCTTGGCAAGATACTCGATTGCCGCAACGCCCATCACCTGCTCGGCCGCACGCGGGCTGGCGGTCATCAGCACCACCGGAATATCGTTGACGCCCTGCTGCTGGAGCATTTCGAGCAGCCGGAGACCATCCATCTGGGGCATGTACATATCCATCAAGATAAGCGCGGGCGGCTGGTCGACAATCAGGGCCAGCGCCGCTGCACCGTTCGATGCCGAGCGAACCTGATAGCCCTCATCTTCGAGCAGCTCCACGATAAGGTTCAGGATATGCGCTTCGTCATCGACGACAAGGATATGACCAGAGCGCTGCATAGCTCTCCTCATGGCACAACAGCCAGATCGACTGGGCTATTATAGCATGCTTGCATGGCGTACGTGCTTGGCCGTCGCTCGGGCATATGAAAAGCGTATCTCACTTTAGGCGTTGGGCCTAGCGTGGATGCAGCACCGCGCGCAGCGCCTCGGCGTGTTCGGGCGCGCCAAGAAGCAGTGGGCTCTCGGCGCTGCGGCCATCGAGGATCGTCTGGCAATCGAACGGCGCCCCGGCCAGATCGATCGCCGTGCCGCCGGCCGCGTACAAGATAGCCAGGCCAGCCGCGACATCCCAGATCGAGTATTTGCTGATCAGCGCGCCGATCGCGCTGCCGCGCGCGGTGTAGCAAAACGTGCCGACAGTCGCGCCGATGCTGCGCGTCTTGCCGATAAAATCGAGGGTATAGCGGCGATGTGAGTTCGAGGGGGTTGAAATCCAGTCGTCGCCGGTAAATGGGCGCGGCTCGGCCACATGGATCGGCTGGCCATTCCAGAATGCGCCGCCCGTCGGGCCGGCCCAGTAGCAGTCGTCGAGCAGCGGCAGATAGATCACGCCAAGGTACGGCCGGCCGTGGCGCAGCAAGCCTAGCGAAACACCCCAGATTGGCAGGCCGGCGATGAACACAGCCGTGCCGTCAAGCGGGTCGATCGCCCATAAAAACTCCTGGTCGATCGAGCGGCGAGTCTGTTCTTCGCCAATAATGCCGTGATCCGGAAAGCGCTCGGCCAGGCGGGTGGTCAGCAGGCGCTCGATCGCCAGATCGGCCTCGGTGACCCAGCTGCGATCGGGTTTGCGCTGCGCCGCCACGTGGTTGAACGAGCGCAATGCGACCGCCCCGGCCTCGCGCGCCCAGGCGATCGGCTCCTCGATAGAAATATTAGTCATCGTCCTCCTCCAAATCCAGATACGCGCGAGTGTATGGTATCATATCTGGCCGGCATCACAAAGAGGAGCGCCACGTGGAAGTCGCCGACGGAATTTTTCAGATCCAGCTGCCGCTGCCCTTCCCGCTGCGGATCGTCAACTGCTATGCGCTGCGTGACGGGGCGGAATGGACGATCGTCGACACGGGGCTACACTACCCGCCAGGCGAAGCGGCCTGGCAAGTCGCTTTCGAAGCGTTCGGCATACGGCCGGCGCAGATCGGGCGAATTGTGCTGACGCACGCGCACCCCGACCATTTCGGCATGGCTGGATGGCTAGCCGGGCAAAGCGGCGCGCCGGTGCTGCTGGCACCCGGGGAAAACGCCTTCGCCGAGCGCGTGTGGCACAACGGCGCAGCCAACGAGCAGGCGATCGTCGAATTCTTCCGCGCACACGGGCTGCCGGCAGGCCTAGCCGAGCAGGTGCGCGAGACCATGGCCGAGAACCGCGCGATGACCACGCCCTGGCCCGAAGTTACAGCGCTGGCGCCGGGCACGGCGATCGAGATTGGCGCGCGGCGGTTCGAGGCGATCGCCACGCCAGGGCACAGCGACGAGCACCTGGTGTTCTACTGCGCCGATGAGCGGCTGATGCTGTGTGGCGACGCCGTGCTCACCAAGATCACACCGAACGTCAGCCGCTGGCCCGACGGCAACCCAAACCCGCTGGCCGATTTTCTGAGCTCGCTGGAGCGGCTGGGCGATCTGGACGTAGCGCTTGCGCTGCCGGGGCATGGGCCGCTGATCGACAAGTTTGGGCAGCGGCTGGGCGAGCTGCGCCAGCATCACCACGAGCGGCTCGAGATGATGGCGCGGGCCGCCGGCGACGGCGCGACCGCGTTCGAGGTATGTACGCGCGTATTCCCCACCAGCACGCTCTCACCGCACCAGCTGCGCTTCGCGATTGCCGAGACGCTGGCGCACCTGGAGCACCTGGTGAGCATAGGCCAGGCCGAGCGTATCGAGCAGCCGGCGATCATGTATCGCGCCGCCTAGCCGGGCAGGGGCGCTGAGTATAGGCTGACGAAGCGAATGCAATACCAAGCAATCTTGTTCGATCTTGACGACACACTGTACGACCTGCGCTCGTACTGGCGCGTGCGGCTAAGCGAGGCGCTCGCCGAAATTAGCACGCGCTACCCGCAGCTCGAGCGCGACGCCCTGGTGCGCGAGGCCATCGCGCAAAAAGTGTACATCGACAAAATGCCGGGGTTTTTGCGCAGCCTCGGCATCGACGACGAGCCGCTGATCGCCGGAACGCACAACAGCTTTGGCCGCGACTGGTTTGCGCGGCTGGTGCTCCACGACGACGCACCGGCTACGCTTGAGGCGCTGCGGCCGCACTACAAGCTTGGGTTGGTGACAAACGGGCCAAGCCGCACGCAGCGCCCGAAGATCGAGCAGTTCGGGCTAGGCGCCTTTCTAGACGTGCTGATCGTATCGGAGGAGGCCGGCGTCGCCAAACCCGACCCGGCGATCTTCCGCCTGGCGCTGGAGCAGCTGGACGTAACGCCAGCGCAAGCGCTGTACGTTGGCGACTCGCTGGAGTTCGACCTACCGGGAGCGGCGGCTGCGGGCATGCCGTTCATCTGGATGAACCCGCGCAATGAGCAGCTGCCGGTGCACCTGCCGCGCCCGCTAGCCGAGATCACGCGGCTGACCGAGCTGGTGCAGCTACTGCTCTGAGCCAGCAGGCTGGCGGGCCATGCTGTGATACTCGCGATTAGGGCGCAGCTCGAGCGCGCTGGCAACGCGGTTGCTGTAGTTGAAGAACGCCGCGGTTTGGATGATATCCATCACATCTTCGTCGCTGAAGCCGTGCGCGCGCAGCTCGTCGATATCGGCATCCGAGCAGGTATCGGACGCGCGCGTTATCTTGACGGCAAAATCGAGCATGGCGCGCTGGCGCGGCGTAAGCGCTGCAGCGCGGTAGTTCGCCGCAACCGTATCGGCCAGCACCTCGTCTTTGGCGCGCACGCGCAGCACCGCCCCGTGGGATGTCAGGCAGTAGAAGCAGTGATTCTGCGCCGACACCGCCACCGCGATCATTTCACGCTCGGCCTTGGTCAGCCCCGAGTCCTCGATCATGATCGAGTCGTAGAGTGCCACGAAGCCGCGCAGCTGCTGTGGGCGCAGCGCGTAGGCGCGGTACACATTCGGTACGAAGCCGGGCTTGGCGCGCATCTGATCGAACAGCGCGCGGACATCGTCGGGCAGCTGCGCCTCGTCGGGCACCGCCAGGCGGCTAATGCGGGCGTTGGGCTGGTCGCTCATGGTAAGACCTCCTGTGATACTCTCGTAAGAACTCGATTGGCGTAACGTAAGAAGTGGGCTCGATACTCTATGCAAGGCAGGCAGTAGCGCGTAGAGAAAGGGGCCAGCAATGTTCGCCAATATGATCCGCAGCTGGAATGCGATGTCAACCTACCGCAAGATCCGGCGCGTGATCTCGCTCGGGCTGATCGCATTCGGCATATGGGCGCTCTCGCCATACTTGTATACCAGGCGTGTGAACGAAGCCTTTCCCGTGCCAGGGCCAGCCGCGATGAGCGAGCCCACCGCCATGGCCGCGCAAGATGCGATGGCCAAGCCCACCGCGATAGCCAATGCGATGAGCGAGCCCACCGCCATGGCCGCGCAGGATGCGATGGCCAAGCCCACCGCGATGGCCAATGCGATGAGCGAGCCTACCGCCATGGCCGCGCAAGATGCGATGGCCAGGCCCACCGCGATGGCCAATGCGATGAGCGAGCCTACCGCCATGGCCAATGCAATGAGCGAGCCGGTGGCTCTTTCGCGCGGCAGCTTTGTGCCCGGCAGCACACCAGGCGACCGCGCCAGCGGCAGCGCAACGGTGTATGCAATCGAGCACGGAACGCAAGTACTGCGGCTAGAAGACTTCGCAACCACCAATGGGCCGGATCTGTTCGTGGTATTGTCGGGCAATGCCAACCCCGACGCCGACGGCATTGGCGCAAAAGAGCACTACGTGCAGCTGGCCGCGCTGAAGGGCAACCAGGGCAACCAGAACTACGATCTGCCGACGAACCTCGACTTAGGCCAGTATAAGTCGGTGGTGATCTGGTGCCGCACCTTCAACATCGTGTTTGGCTACGCGGCGCTGCAGCCGGCTAGCTAGTACACACCTTACATCCGCCGTACGACCAGCACGCGCCTGCCAGCGCGATCCCAGCGCTGCAGCACAAACCCCGGCTGGCCAAGCTGGCCGGGGATAGCTTCGAGCAACGGCAGAATACGTGGAGCATCGGCGAGGCTGCTGAAGCGAAACTTGCCGACGCGCGCTACGATACTCGGCTGGCCTGGTCGGCGCTCGACGACGAGCTGGGCTTGCGCCTCCGCCGGCGGCAGCGCCGCCAGCAGGTAGATCGACGGCGTATCGATAGCATCGGTATCGAACCACACCTCATCGAACTGTGCGGCGTAGCCGGCCGCGCGCGCGCAAGCATCGATCAAGGCATCGTAATTAGGCGTAGCCGGCGCCAGGCCCGCCGCCGGGCGAAGCAGCCAGCCAGCCATGGGCCAGCAGATCAGCGCCGACAGCGCCAGGGTAAGCCCGCGCTGCGCCGGCTGGCGCCAGCGCGGGCCGGTGCCACGGCCAATCGCCCATAGCAGCGCCGCCGCGCCGGCGCCCACCAGCAGCGCCAGCAGCGGTACGAGCAGCACGGCAGGTGGCGAGCCAGCTGGGAGCGCCGCGCCGGCTGGAAGCGGCGCAATCAGCAGCGCGCCTGCCAGCAGCCACCAACCGGCGGGCACAGCCGGGCGCGGCGTTAGCGGCCCAGGTGCGCGGCGAAGACCAAGGGCCAGCCGCAAGGCAAACAGCCCCAGACCCAGCAGCAGCAATGGAACGGCGGCGCTAGCAACCGGCGGGTAGCCGCCGAGCGCATCGGCGCGGCCGCCAATGCCGGTGGCGGGGCCGCCTGGCGCCCTCAACAAAGCACCGTAGGCTTGCCACCAGGCCGCGAGCCGGCTCGGCTCGGCATTCATTCTCAGGCCAATGGCCGGGTTCGCCAACACAGCATAGCCAAATGGCAGCCAGAGCAGCGCCAGCAGCGCCAGTGCCGGCCAGCAGCGCGCAAACCAGCCCCGGCCATACCGGAGCCGCGCCAGCAGCAAAGCCACAAGCACCAGCAGCGGCAGCGCCAGGCGCAGCGAGCGATCGGCATACACCGCAACGCCAGCGGCCAGCGCCAAGCCGGAAGCCGAGGCACGGCCGGCATACCCAACGAACCGCAACGCCGCCAGCAGCGCCAGCACCCACAGCGCCGGCGCCAACGCCTGCGGCGCGGCGACGCGCCCAAGGCCGATCAGCCAAGGCGCCGCAGCAGCAAACAGCCCGGCCAGGGCAGCGGCGGCACGCGGGATCTGCAGCCGCAGCGCGAGGGCGTAGCAGAGCGGGGCCAGCAGCGCGCCGGCAAGCGCGGCAACCAGCCGCCCAGCAAGCGGCGTAGCGCCGAGCAGCGCGACCAGCGGCAGCTCAAGGTAGGTCAGCAGTGGAGCATCCCACCCACCCAGCCCCTCGATCGCGGCGATCGGCAGCACCTGGCCGAGGTGATCGCGCCCGGTTGCCAGCAGGTGCCAGGCGTCGGCCAGGCTTACGGCCTCGGCCGGGCCAAGCGCAATCGGCGATCGCCAGAGCGCGGCCAGGCGCAGCGCCAGCGCCAGCACAAACAGCGCCGCCTGTGGGCCAAGCCCATTGGCCGCGCACCAGGCCCCGAGCAGCGCCGCCAAGCCCAGCAGCGCTGTAGCGAGCAGCGCTGCCGCCACCAGGCGCGGCGAAAAGCCAAGGGGATACGCGCGCAGTTCGACAACCTGCACGCCGAGGTAGCGATGGTCGTCGAACGGCGAGCGATCGGCGGTGCTACGCAGCACCAGCGCCGCTGTGCCGGGCGGTAGCTCGGCATGGTAGCTGGTAGGCAGCTCTGGCACATCGAACGCCGCCAGGGGCTGCGTATCGGCTAGCAGCGCCACATGCGGCGGCGCCCGGCCAGGCCAGCGTGGCGCGGCCAGCGTCAGCTGAATATCGATCGGCGCCGAGCTACGCCAGATCGGCACTACCAGGCGGTCGCCCGTCCAGCGATAGGAGGTTTGATCGCCCTGCTGGGCATACCAACCGCGCACGTCGGCCCAGCGTATCGGCGATTGCGCGCTCAACACCAGCAGCAGCGCGGCCCACAGGCCCAGCAGGGCCAACGGCAGATGCCAGTAGCGGTTCATCGTCTCTCATCAACAGGGCGCGGTTGATGCGCGCATTATACCGCCAGCGCCAAAACGCACAATCTCATGTTATACTGCTGCGCAACGATACAGCTTCGTAACGGTGCATAAGTACGCGGAGGCCCGCGTAAAGAGATGTTCTGAGGGCACGGCCCTCTACGATGGTCTTTTGCCGTTCGCTGCCGCTATGGCTGCAAACGGCAAAAGGCGGTTTTCGGTGGCGAGTGCACCGCCCCACGCCCCACCGCGTAACCTGTGTAACGGTGAGGACATGCCGCACCTGTCGTTTGTGACACCGGCAGCACTCGCGCTGCTGGCGCTCGCGCCACTGCTGTGGGCGCTGGCGCTGCTGACGCCCCGCCGCGTTGCGCGCTGGCGCTTTTGGGCGAGCCTGCTGCTGCGCAGCGCCATGCTCGTGGCGCTGGTGCTTGGGCTAGCCGGCGCACAGCTAGTGCAGCCGGTGCGCGCGCTCACCACGGTGTTTCTGCTCGACGCCTCGGACTCGATCGCCCCAAGCCAGCGCGAGCGCGCGGTCCAATATATCGACCAGGCGCTGCGCAAGCTGCCCAGCGGCGACCGCGCGGCCGTGGTGGTCTTCGGCGCCGGCGCGCTGGTCGAGCGCGCTCCAGCCCGCTTATCGGCGCTAGGCCAGATCAACTCGCTGCCGGTCAGCACCCGCACGAACATTCAGGAGGCTATGCAGCTCGGGATCGCGCTGCTGCCAGCCGACTCGCAGAAGCGGCTGGTGCTGCTCTCGGATGGTGGCGAAAACAGCGGCCACGCGGTCGAGGCCGCGCGGCTGGCGCTCGCGCGCGGCGTGCCGCTCGACGTAGTGACGCTCCGCAGCGAGCGCGGCGCCGACGTCATTCTTACCGCCGTCGAGATGCCGGCGCAGGCGCGCGAGGGGCAAGAGGTCGCGCTGACAGTTGCGCTGACCTCGAACATAGCCACGCGCGGCCGCCTGCAGATCCTCGTCGACGGGCAGCTAGCGCGCGAGCTGGACGTCGCCATCCCGGCCGGGGCGAGCAGCGTGGCGGTGCGGCTGCCATCCGGCACGGCGGGCTTCCGGCGAATCGAGGCCAGGCTCGCGGCCGATGGCGACACCGAGCCACAGAATAACCGCGCCGGGGCTTTCACCGAAGTGCTCGGGCCGCCGCGCGTGCTGCTGATCGCCGCCGACCCCACGCGCGCCGCGAACCTCCAGGCCGCGCTTGAGTCGACTGGCGTGCGAACCGACCTACGCGCGCCGAACCAGGCCCCCGCCAGCCTCGACCAGCTGAGCAACTACGCCGGGGTGGTGCTCGTCGATACGCCCGCGCGCGACGTGCCGCGCGAGCTGCTACGCGCGCTGCCCAGTTATGTGCGCGACCTGGGGCGCGGCCTGGCCATGATCGGCGGCGGCGAATCGTTCGGCGCCGGCGGCTACCGGCGCGCGGTGCAGGACAACAGCGGGGCAAGCATCGAAGACGCGCTGCCGGTGAACCTCGACCCGCTTGACACTGCGCAGCAGCCTGACCTGGCGCTGATGCTGGTGATCGACCGCAGCGGCAGCATGGGCGAGCCAGGCGGCGGTAGCCGCACCAAGCTCGATCTGGCCAAGGAGGCGGTATACCAGGCCACGCTCGGCCTGAGCAAGCGCGACCAGGTGGGCCTGGTGGTGTTCGACGACGCGGCCGAGACGATCCTGCCGCTGCAAAAGCTGCCATCGACCGTGGAGATCGAGCAGGCGCTTGGCCGCTTCGACCAGGGCGGCGGCACCGATATTCTGCCTGGCTTGCAGACAGCGGCGAACGCGATCAGCGGAGCCAACGCCAAGATCAAGCATATTATTCTGATGACCGACGGCCTGGCGCCCAGCAACTACAGCCAGCAGGTCGACGAGCTGCGCGCGGCGGGTGTGACGATCTCGACTGTGGCGATCGGCAGCGACGCGAACCCAAACCTGGAAGACATTGCCACGCAAGGCGGCGGGCGCTACTATAAGGTGGAAAACGCCGCCGCCATCCCGCGGATCTTTCTGCAAGAAACCGTGATCGTGGCCGGGCGCGACATCATCGAAGGCAAATTCACGCCGGCCGTGGCGCTGCAGGCGCCGGTGGTGCGCGGGCTTGGCGGGCTGCCACCGCTGTATGGCTACAATGGCACCGAGATCAAGCAGGCCGCGCGCGCCATTCTGGTGACACCCGACGGCAAGCCGATCCTGGCGCAGTGGCAGTATGGCCTGGGGCGCGCGGTGGCGTGGACGAGCGACTTCAAAGGCCAGTGGGGCCGCGAGTGGGTCGGCTGGGATCAGTTCCCGCGCTTCGTGGGCGGCCTGGCCGATATGCTGCTGCCGCCGCGCCCGTCCGGCACGCTCACGCTGCGAGCCAGCGCCAGCGCCGGCCAGACCGCGTTTGAGCTCGACGCGCAGGACGACCAGGGCCGCACGGTTAACCAGCTCACGATTCGGGCGCAGCTGGTCGCGCCCGATAATACCAGCGCCCCGCTGAACTTCAGCCAGATCGGCCCCGGCCGCTACCGCGCCACCGCCCCCGCCGACACGCCGGGCGTATACCTGGCGCGGCTGGCGGCTACAAACGCCGATGGCCAGCCTATTGGCACAGCCGCCACTGGGCTGGTGGTGAACTACTCGCCGGAGTATGGCGAGACGCGCGACAACCCACAGCTGCTGCGCGACCTGGCGAGCCTCACTGGCGGGCGCGCCGACCCTGCCGCCGAGACAGTGTTCGACTCGCCGGCACAGGCTGTCGGCACTGTCACCGAGATCAGCCTGCCGCTGCTGTGGCTGGCGCTGCTGCTCTGGCCGCTCGACATTGGCCTGCGCCGACTGTTCCCGCGGCTGGGCGAATTAGCGCCCTGGCTAGCGGCGCTCCGCCCCAGGCCAGGCGCGCGCCCGGCCAGCCCAGAGCGCGGCGCGACACTAAGCCGGCTTGGCGCCGCCAAGCAGCGCGCGCGCGACCTGCGGGCCGTGCCCGAGCTGCAAGCACGCCCGGCCGAGCCAGCCGCACCAATCTTTCAGGCTGCCGCCGAGCCAGCCGACCAGCCGCCCACAGCGCCAGCCGAGCCAGCCGCGCCAGCGCCAGCCCCGAGCGACGACGACCAGTTCGCCCGGCTGATGGCTGCCAAGCAGCGCGCCCGCAAACAGCGCCAGCAGTAGCATGAAACCCTGCCGCGCCAGCCGCGTAGATCATTAGGAGTTACGCACTTGCGTGCTTCGGGTTCCTCACGGTACGAGATTGAGCCTGCGGCAGCAGGGTACTTGTTCATCTTCTGTGAACGGTTTTTCCGCGCGGAACGCGGAAAAACCGTTCACGATACAGAGAACAGTACCGCTCTGCCTTTGGCAGAGCCCGCCAACTGCGCAAGTCCTAATCATTATTGAACAATCGAGCCAATCGAAGACGGCTTCATACGCGGAATGCCAAATTGAGCTTTGCAATCGGTTTCGGCATCCAAATTTGCTTCTAGCAAAAAGCGCGTTTTACCTCTTGACAAACAGGTAAAACGCGCTATAATTTCGCACTGGTGAACGAATTCACCAGACGTTATTCGGGCTCTCCGGCACGCGGCGACCGCCCCGCGAGGCAACTGACCGACGTGTTACCGCCAGGGGAGATGGCGCCCATTGCATTGGGCCAGCCATCCGGGTGGCGGGTCCGGCGAGCTTTCCCAGAGGGATTATGGACGGTAAGGCCAACTTACAGCACCGCGACTTTTCACGCTGTGCCACGCTGAATCACCCACCTGGTGAGTCGGCGCCTGCCGCCCTGCCCCAGCGTCGCTAAGCGACGCCTGCCTCTGCCGCACGCGCCCCTGCACCAGCCGGTGTAGGGGCTTCTTCTTGCCCTTCAGCCTGGCCTGCGCCCGTCGCTCGACTGGATGCGCCACGGCGCGTCATTGCGCCCTGAAACCAGGATGGAGAAACCCAAGATCACACAATCTCTTCGCCCGGCCTACCCAAACCATATTCGACAAGCAAGCCGCCGCACTGCGCGCCGCGCGCCGTGTGCCGGCTTCAGGCTGCCGTTTTTTCAGATTGCGTCGCGCGTGACACGCGCATATCAAGGAGGGCACCAGCATTGAGCAAGCAGTCCTATCTCGACTACATTCAGAATCGGTACGGCATTGAGTCCGAAGGTATGCTGACTGATTTTCTCAGTCGCCGGGATGGGCGGCTGCTGCTTGCAGACCGCATCGACCTTAGCGCCATGGCCGAACGCTACGGCGCACCGCTGGAGATCGCCTACTGCCCGCTGATCACCACCCAGGTTGAGCGCATGCTCGGCTGGGCGGCCGGCGCGCGCGCGGAAAGTGGCTACGAGGGCGAGTTTCTGTACGCCTACGCCACCAAGGCCAACTTCGCCGAAGAGGTTGTGCGCACCGCCCTTGCGGCTGGCGCGCACTACGAGACATCCGCCACCGCCGACGTGTTGATCGCGCACCATCTATGGCGGCAGGGCGTGTTGCCCGACACGCGCTACCTGTTCTGCAACGGCTCAAAAGAGGCGAGCTACGTCGACGCGATCGTGGCGCTGCGCGAGGCCGGCTACGCGCGCGTGGTGCCGATCCTCGACGACCTGGCCGAGCTCGACGCATACCTGGCGCGCTGCACGGAGCCGCTGCTGCTCGGCGTGCGCGAGCGGCACTTCGCCGATGTCGTCAATCCGGCCCATCCCGGCGGCGAGCGCTTTGGGCTGACCCAGGACGAGATCGCCGAGGTTGCACGGCGGCTGGCCGGCACGCCGCACCAGCTGGTGGTGTACCACGCGATGGTCGGCAGCCAGCTCGAAGATATGGACGGCTGGATGGCGCGGCTCGAGCGCTCGGCGGCAGCCTACTGCCGGCTGCGCCAGCAGGTGCCGACGCTGCGCGCGTTTAACTTTGGCGGCGGCATGCCCACCTCGGCGTACGCGCTCGGCTTCGCCTTCGACTACCCGGCATTTCTACGCCGCCTGATGGCCAGCCTCGCGACGGTGTGCGCCGAGCACGGCGTGCCCCAGCCCGACATTATCGGCGAGTTTGGGCGCTACACCGTGGCGAACCATAGCGTCTACCTGTTCGAGGTTGGCGCGGTGAAAGCCGCGCAGGCCTCCCAGGCCGAGCCGTGGTACTTGGTCAATGGCAGCATGATGGTGTCGCTGCCCGATACGCTGATCGTCGAAGACCAGCAGTTCATTGTGCTGCCGCTCGAGCGCTGGGATGCCGAGGCGCGCGGCGTGCGGCTGGGCGGCCGGCGCACCTGCGACTCGGACGACATGTTTCCGCGGCCGTCGCAGCCGCCGCTGATGCTGCCCGATGCCGGCGCAGGGCTGACGGTAGCGGTGTTCGGCGTAGGCGCCTACCAGCAGATGATCTCGGGCCGCGGCGGCGCGCACCACTGCCTCAACCCCGAGATGAGGCGGATCATTATCGAGCAGGACGACGACGCGCTGGTGGTGCGCGAGGTTGCCCCACAAAACCTGGGCGCGATCATGAGCCTGCTGGGCTACGCCACCGAGCAGCTGGAGCCGGTTGCGCGGCCGATGCCGGCCGTGCGGCCTGAGCCGGTGCGCGCGAATCGGCGCCGCCAGCTCGCGCCGCGCCCACGCTCGCTGGTGGCACGCGCCGGGCGAGCATCGGCGCCGGCCGCGTAGTACCACGTGCGTCGTTCGGCACCGCAATGAGACACATTTGCCTGCGGTGGCTTAGCGCGATTTTCCGCGCGGAATGCGGAAAATCGCACTTGAGCAATAGTCACGGCGCGCTCTGCCGAAGGTAGAGCGCGCCAGCTGCGTATGTCGTCAAGTAATCAAGCTCTGCGCTCGGCTTCGCCAAGCGCCCCCTCGGAACGCACCTCGGCCGCCACTGCTGCATCGCCATTCAGCCCCGCGTGCCGGAGGGTGCGCGCGTAAAGCACCAGAGTTGGCGCCAGCAGCGCGCCAGCCACCGCAAGTGCGGCCCGCAACGAGAAGAACGTACCGATCGCACCAACCACTGGCCCACCCACAGTCTGGCCGAGCGCGTTGCTCTGGCTGCCGATCGAGAGCACGGTCGCGCGCGTCTGAGGGCCGGTCTGCTGAACCAGCCAGGCGCTGTAGAGCGGGCCGCTGAGCGAGTGCAGCACAGCCTTGAGCGCCAGCATAGCGAAGGCCAGCGCGAAGCTGCCGGCCAGCGCAAAGGCGATCACGCTTGCGACGATCAGGCCATTCAACACCAAGAGCACGCGCGCGGTCGACCGGCTGCTCTGGCTGATCGTGTCCAGCCGGCGCTGGAACGCCGCCGTGATGGCCATGCTGACGATCGCCGTCCCGATGTTGATGATGCCAAACCACACCACCGGCTTGAGCGCGCCAAGCGACGGGAAGCTGAAATCGAGCAGGATGTGCGCCTCCCACAGGCGATCGAAGCCCTCGCTGGCTGCGCCGCCAACCAGGTTCACGGCCAGCAGCGCCAGCAGCACCGGGCTGGCGCGCACAACGCGCGCACCAGCCGAGAACGTACCAAACATCGCGCGCCACGAGGCGCGCTCGGCCTGCGGGGCCGGCCGAAAGCCACGCTCGGGCATATACAGCGCCAGAAAGACGCCAAGCGCCAGGTAGAGCGCGCCGCCCAGGATCACCGGCAGCGCCAGCTGGACGCTCGCCAGGCCGACACTGGCGAGCACGCCTAAAATGCCGACGCCCCGGCCGACCTGAGCCGCGCGTAGGTAGGCCCGCCCGACCTGCTCCTCGCCAACCTCGTCGGCCAGCCAGGCATCGGTGGCACCGCTGAGAAAGGTCTCCCCAACGCCACGAATCGCCTCGGCTGCCAGCACGCCGGCCAGCAGCGGCACCGCGCCCTCGAGCACAAAGGCGGCCCCAAGGATGACCGTACCAATGATCACCGACAGCCGGCGGCTGTATGTGTCGGCCACAACGCCGGTTGGCACCTCGAACAGCAGAATGACGCTTTCTAAAACCGTGCCGACCAGCACAAGCTGGAATGGATTCATGCCGACGGCGCTGACATAGTAGACCGCCAGCACGGTAAACATGAGCGCACTGGCGAACGTAGATACACCGCTGATAACCAGATAGACAAAGAAGGCGTCGAGCCTTCTGCGATGGCGAAGCATAGGTGCTCCTCAATAAATATGCCGTACGCGGCCGGGGCTTTGCCCTCGGCAGGGCGCGCCTCTTGTTCTGTATGGCGACCAGAATCGGCGCACAGAAGCGCGTACGTACCACGCTGCCGCAGGCTGAAATCAGCCTCTATTGCGGGCGAGCGCGTAGCTTGTGACAATACAGCGAGCGGCCAGCGCGCATCCGTTTGCCAAACGGGTATGCTCGTGGCCGCCAGGTATACGAAAGCCACAGGCGCGCGCCCGTGGCCACAGGTTCAAGATCGTACGTGGGCAACTTCGTGCGAGGTGCGTCAGGCGGAAGCTCGCGGGCGGCGCGCCGCCCACGAATTCCCTTCTTCTGCCGCAGTGCAGCAGAAGCCACAGCAATCCAACGAAGTTGGTATGATTGGCCGGAAGGTGCGCTTAGACGGGCATTCCCCGCATGGAGGCCGAAGAAAGCCCAAAGTTGTTCGTAGTGGCTGCCATGTGCGCGCCCTCCCTCTCGTCGATTGCTGCACCAGTGTAGCACAGCGGCGACGGCGGGCAATCGGCCCTTGGGCCGATGCACGCGACGGCGCATTTGTCGGCATGCCCAACCTATGCTACGATACGAGTTTGTGACAGCATACAGATGAAAGAGCGCAACATTCATGCCCGGCGACCAGATCGTTGTGCGCGGCGCACGCGAGCACAACCTCAAGAACATCGATGTCACCATCCCGCGCGACCAGCTCGTGGTGATCACCGGGCTCTCCGGCTCGGGCAAATCGACGCTCGCGTTCGACACGATCTTCGCTGAAGGCCAGCGACGTTATGTTGAGTCGCTCTCGGTGTATGCCCGCCAGTTTCTGGGCCAGCTGAACAAGCCCGACGTCGACGCGATCGACGGGCTTTCGCCGGCGATTGCGATCGACCAGAAAGGCAACACCCGCAACCCGCGCTCGACCGTCGGCACTGTCACCGAGATCTACGACTACCTGCGGCTGCTGTTCGCGCGGATCGGCCACCCGCACTGCCCGATCGACGGCCGCCCGCTTGAGCGCCAGACCACGCAGCAGATGGTCGACGCAATTCTGGCGCTGCCCGACGCCACCCGCCTGCTGCTGCTGGCGCCGGTGACGCGCGACAAAAAAGGCGAGCACCAGAAAGTGCTCGACGACGCGCGCAAGAGCGGCTTTGTGCGGGCGCGGATCGACGGCGCGGTGCGCGACCTCGACGAGGAGATCAAGCTCGAAAAATACAAGCCGCATACGATCGAGGTCGTGGTCGACCGGCTGGTGATCCGCCATCCAGCCGCCGACGACGAAGGGCGAAAGAGCAAAGCCCAGGCGGCAAGCAGTTCGCCATCGGCCCTGCGCCCTGCGCCGGCTACCAACCACCCCGACCGCATCCGCGTGTCGGACTCGGTTGAGACGGCGCTCAAGCTGGGCAATGGCATGCTGGTGGCGCAGATCGTCGGCGAGGGCGCGGCGCGCGACCTGACCTTTTCGCAGCAGTACGCCTGCCCGGTGCACGGGCCGATCAGCCTGGGCAACCTCGAGCCGCGCGACTTCTCGTTCAACAACCCAAACGGCGCCTGCCCAACCTGCGGCGGCCTCGGCGTGATCCGCGAGATCGACCCCGACTTGGTGCTACCCGACCGCGCGCTGACGCTGGCCGAGGGCGCAATCGTGCCCTGGAGCCGCATGAGCCGGGCGCAGCGCCGCTACTTCGACGACGTGCTTGAGTCGCTGGCCGAGCATATGCGCTTCTCGATGCAGGCGCCGGTGCGCGAGCTGCCGCCCGACGCGATCGCCACGATCTTGTACGGCTCGAACGGCGATATTATGCCGCTGCGCTACCACATGCGCGGCGAAGAGCGCGTCGTCAACGGCCCGTTCGAGGGCGTGATCCCCAGCCTGCGCCGCAGGCTCGAGGAGGCGACCGACGAGGCCGAGCGCGCCGAGATCGACCAGTATATGACGCCGCGTACCTGCACCACCTGCAACGGCGCGCGGCTGCGCCCCGAAGTGCTCGGCGTGACGATCGGCAGCCAGAATATCGCCCAGGTGGCGGCGCTGCCGGTGGAGCAAACGCTTGTCTGGAGTGAGACCCTGCTCAAAGACCAACGACCAACGACCAACGACCAAAGCGCGTCGTCAGGGGGCGATGCCTCATCTTTGGCCCTTGGTCCTTCGCCGGTGGCCGAGCTGACATCGCGCGAGCGCATGATCGCCACGCCGATCCTGAAGGAAGTGCGCGCCCGGCTGGCCTTTCTGGCCGATGTGGGCCTTGGCTACCTGACGCTCGACCGCACCGCCGCCACGCTCTCGGGCGGCGAGTCGCAGCGCATCCGGCTGGCGACGCAGATCGGCTCGGGGCTGATGGGCGTGCTGTACATCCTCGACGAGCCGAGCATTGGGCTGCACCCGCGCGACCATCACCGCCTGCTGGCGACCATCCAGCGCCTGCGCGACCTGGGCAACACCGTGCTGATCGTCGAGCACGACGAAGACACCATCCGCGCGGCCGATTGGATCATCGACATCGGGCCAGGCGCGGGCGAGCACGGCGGCGAGCTGATCGCCAGCGGGCCGCTCGCGGCGATCGTGGCCGAGCCGCGCTCGCTGACCGGCCAGTTTCTGAGCGGGCGGCGACGCATCCCGGTGCCGCGGCGGCGGCGCGCCGGCAACGGCAAAAGCCTGGTCGTCAAAGGCGCGCGCGAGCATAACCTCAAGAATATCGACGTAGCCCTGCCGCTTGGCACGCTGATCTGCGTCACCGGCGTGAGCGGATCGGGCAAATCGACTCTCGTGACCGACACGCTGTACCCGCGCCTGGCCCAGGCGCTCTACACCACCCGCGCGCGCGCCGGGGCGCACGACAGCATCTACGGCATCGAGCACCTCGACAAAGTCATCGACATCGACCAATCGCCGATCGGCCGCACGCCGCGCTCGAACCCGGCCACCTACACCAAGGCATTCGACCCGATCCGCCAGCTGTTTGCACAGGTGCCCGAGGCGCGCGCGCGCGGCTACGACGCCAGCCGCTTCTCGTTCAATGTCAAAGGCGGGCGCTGCGAGCACTGCAATGGCGAGGGGCTGATGCAGATCGAGATGCAGTTCCTGCCCGATATCTTCGTGCCGTGCGAAGTATGCGGCGGGGCGCGCTATAACCGCGAGACGCTCGACATCCGCTACCGTGGCAAGAATATTGCGGAGATCCTGGACATGACCGTCGAAGAGGCGCTGGCATTTTTCGAGCGCGTGCCGGCCCTGCGCGAGAAGCTGCAGACGCTGATGGACGTCGGGCTGGGGTACGTGCGGCTCGGGCAATCGGCGACAACGCTTTCGGGGGGCGAGGCGCAGCGTATCAAGCTGGCTACCGAGCTGGCGCGCCGCGCCACCGGGCGCACGCTCTACATCCTCGACGAGCCGACCACCGGCCTGCATTTCGCCGATATCGAGCGGCTGCTGCACGTACTGCAGCGGCTCGTCGACGCCGGCAACACCGTGCTGGTGATCGAGCACAACCTGGATGTGGTCAAAAGCGCCGACTGGATCGTGGATATGGGGCCGGAGGGCGGCGACGCAGGCGGGCGGGTTGTGGCCGCAGGCACGCCCGAGCAGCTTGCCAAAGTGGCCGAGTCGCATACCGGCGCATTTCTGCGAAACATGCTATAGTACCAGCTACGTTATCGGGCGGAGTGCAACCACGTTGATCGTCACGTCGTAGTTGTTCGGCCCGCAGGTTGGTAGCCGGCGCGTACTCAGCAGCCGCCGCCAATATTCAAAATCGGTTACATTTGGCTGCACCTGCCGGCGGTAGACAATGCTTGTTGGGTAGCCCAGCTGCGGATCGTAGGCGACGCTGCCCTGCACCACCCGATAGCACGAGCACGATTGCAGCGAGCTGTAGCACGGCGTTGGCCGATCCAGCAGCTCGCTGATCTCGAACAACCGCGCCACTGTCGTCACCCCGATCCACGAAACCCTGCAGCTATTCGCCACGATGCGCCGCAGCCGCTCGCCGTCGGTCTCGAGCTCCTGCGCGCATGAATTACCGCCATACTCAATCCGAATGGCGATACGATAGCTGGCAAACGCGCGCGCGACCCAGCGCTGCTGCGCCTCAGCGCGGCGCTGGGCCGGCGAGGCCGACCACGAGAGCATGCCGATCGACACGCAGCTGCCAACGAGCAGCAGCCCGGCGAGCAGCAGCCCGGCGCTACGGCCTACCAGCCGCATTGGCTCGCGTACAAACTGTGAACAAAGATTCATCGTACGCCAATTGGCTAAAGGCTATTACAAAGCCATACCATCTGCCGCGCATAACAAAATTGATAACTTTGCATTATCGTAACAATCACAGTTTGCGCATCTGGGTACGCTACTCTGGATCATTAACAGAACGTACGCGGCCGCCTTCAGCGCGGGATGTCTGGGGGCACATCACCCGCACGAGCCTTACGAGTAACACAAATGAGGCATTTGTCGAGCTTACATTTTTACTTTCTGCCTCGTAGAGAGGATCAACAGTGGAACGAAGGCAACGAGTCGCAATAACAATCGCTGTGTGTCTTGTCGTCATACTTGTAACCATCGGCTTCACCGACCTGATCACACCTAATATTGCCATCCTGGCCTCGGGCGGCTACGTGCCGCTGCTGGGCGGTGGCTCAGGAAGCTCGAGTGGCGGCCTGCTCGACCCGGCGTTTCTTGGCGCCGAGAGCGAGCGCTCTGGCCTGGCCAACACGCTATTCGACGACCCTACCGCCCAGGCCGCCGAGCCGACCGCTACCGCGTATATCGCGGCTGAGGCCGGGCCATTCGGCAACTCGGCGCAGCTCGAGGTTGAGCCGACGCTCATCCGGCCGCCAGTCATCGCCAGCGCAACACCAACTGTGCCAAGCGGCAGCACCGCCCAGCCCGGCAGCGCAAGCCCGGCTGCCGGCGGCGGCTCGCAGCCTACCAGCACCAGCGGCACCAGCGCATCGCCAGGCCAGCCAACCGACACCGGCTCGACGGGGATCCTGCGTCGCGCCACCCCGACCAGCCCGCCGGCTACCAGCACGCCGGTGCTGCCGGGCCGCGGCACAGCCCAGCCGAGCCCCACCACGCGCCCGCAGACGACGCAGGTGCCTAGCAGCACGGCCGTAGCGCCATCATCCACCAGCATACCAGCAAGCAGCACGCCAGTGCCGCCGACATTCACGCCGTCGGTTACGCGCACGCCGACTGCGACACGCACGCCGACTGCGACGCGCACGCCAGTGACACCGACGAGCACACCGGTGCCGCCGACGCGCACACCGGTGCCACCGACGAGCACACCAGTGCCACCGACGAGCACACCAGTGCCACCGACGAACACACCGGTGCCGCCGACCGACACGCCGGTGCCACCGACGAACACACCGGTGCCGCCGACCGACACGCCTGAACCGCCGACCGACACGCCGGTGCCGCCGACCGACACGCCGGAACCGCCGACCGACACGCCGGTGCTACCCGCCCCGCCGCTGCTGCCGGCGCTGTGCCCACCAATTTGCCTATCGATCCGCTAATACGCTCTTCGCTTGATCACGTATAGATTGTATTGCGCTGCGTGGCTTTGCCACGCAGCGCAATACAAAAAGATGGGTGAGGCGACTTCGCCGCCCTCAAACCCCCACCAAAGTGTAAGTAATCAAGCGAATTTGGTATCATACGCCATCGGACAAGCGCGCGAAAGCAGATACCGCCGTGGCTTCAAGCCACGGCGGTATCTGCTTTCGCGCGCCGTAGCCCTGTGCTACCTTGCGATCTCGCGCGAGATCACCAGGCGCTGGATCTCGCTGGTGCCCTCGTAGATCTCGGTAATCTTGGCATCGCGGAAGAAGCGCTCGACCGGATACTCCTTTGAGTAGCCATTCGAGCCGTGCACCTGCACCGCTTTGGTAGCCGTCCACATCGCGGTTTCCGAGGCGTACAGCTTGGCCATCGAAGCAGCCGCCACATAATCGAGGTGGTTATCTTTACGCCAGGCAGCCTCGTACGTCAGCAGCCGCGCAGCCTTGATGCGCGTGGCCATATCGGCAAGAGTGAAGCCCACGCCCTCGAACTCGATGATCGGCTTGCCGAACTGCTCGCGAAGCTTGGCATATTCGAGCGCGGCCTCGTAGGCGCCCTGCGCGATGCCGACCGCCTGCGCCGCGATACCGATGCGGCCGGCGTTCAGGATCGTCATGGCGATCTTGAAGCCCTGGCCCTCGGCGCCAAGCCGCCGCCAGGCCGGCACGCGATAGTTATCGTAGGCCATCTGGCACGAGTGTGCGCTGCGAATGCCGAGCTTATGCTCAACTTTTACAACGCTGCAGCCGGGGGCGTGGGTGTCGACAAGGAACGCGCTGATGCCGCGTACGCCCTGCGACGGGTCGGTCATGGCCATGAGAATAATCGTGTCGGCGTGGTCGCCGTTGGTCACCCAGTTTTTGATCCCGTTGATCACATACTCGTCGCCATCACGCACCGCGCTGGTCTTCTGGGCGGCCGCGTCCGAGCCGGCGCCCGGCTCGGAGAGCGAGAACGCGCCGAGGGCGCGGCCAGCCGCCAGTGGCGCCAGCAGCTCGCGCTTCTGCTCCTCGGTGCCAAACTTTTCGAGGCCATAGCATACCAGCGAGTTGTTCACCGAGGCAATCACGCCGAGCGAGGCGTCGACGCGCGAAAGCTCTTCGACCACAATCGCGTACGAGATGTAGTCGAGCGCCGCGCCGCCGTACTCTTCGCCGATCGCCACGCCCAGAAAGCCGAGCTGGCCCATTTTTTTCACCAGCTCGGTTGGCCATTCCATCGCCTCATCGCGCGCCGCAGCGCTCGGCTTGGCCTCTTTCTCGGCGAAGTCGCGCACGGCCTGGCGCAAAAGCTCGTGATCGTCGGTTGGCGCAAAATTCATAATGATACCTCCTTGTATCGTATTGGTATTGGCCGGCCGCGCTGGCTAGTCGGCGGCCCGGCAAGATCAGGCTGCCGCAGAGCGCCCGAGCGCACACCGCGCTAGCGGCGCTCGGCCATTGGCGTGTATTGCACGTCCATTGGGCCAATATACTCGGATTCCGGCCGGATCAGGCGGTTGTCGCTATACTGCTCGTAGACGTGCGCCGTCCAGCCGGCAACGCGGCTGATCGCGAAGATCGGGGTGAACAGGTCGATCGGTATGCCCAGCGTATAGTACACCGAGGCCGAGTAGAAATCGACATTTACCGGCAGCGGCTTGGATTCCTGCACCAGCACGCGGATGCGCTCGGACATATCGTACCACTTGCGATTGCCCGACGACTCGGCCAGCTCGCGCGAAAGCCGCTGCAGCCACGCGGCGCGCGGGTCGTCGGCCTTGTAGACGCGGTGGCCAAAGCCCATGATCTTCTTTTTGGCGTTCACGGCCCCGCGAATGTACTGGTCGACGCGGTCGACCTGGCCGATCTCGCGCAGCATGTGCATCACCTGCTCGTTGGCGCCGCCGTGCAGCGGGCCTTTGAGCGTGCCAAGCGCCGAGGTAATCGCCGAGTGCAGATCCGAGAGCGTCGAGGCGGTGATGCGCGCCGAGAACGTCGAGGCGTTCAGGCCGTGATCGGCGTGCAAGATCAGGCAGGTATCGAGCACCTGGGCCGATTTCGCGTCGGGCTCCTTGCCGGTGAGCATATACAGGAAGTTGGCGGCGTGCCCAAGCGTGTTGTGCGGCAGAATCGGCCACTGGCCCTTGCGAATGCGATCCCACGCCGCCACGATCGTCGGCATCGAGGCCGTCAGGCGCGTGGATTTGTGCACATTCGCCTCGAGCGAATTATCGAGGTCGTCGGGGTCGTAGGAAGAAAGCGCCGACACGGCGGTGCGCAGCACTTCCATGGGCGCGGTCTTCTTGGGCAGCGACATAAGCAGGGCGAGGATCTCGTTGGGGATCTGGCGGTTCTCGAGAAACTTGCGCTGAAAGCTCTCGAACTGGCCGGCCGTGGGCAGCTTGCCATACCACAGCAGCGCCGTGGTTTCTTCAAATGTCGAGTGCTGCGCCAGGTCGTTGATATCAATGCCACGATAGAACAAACGGCCGTTGATGCCGTCGATGTAGCTAATCGCCGTCGCGGCCGCGACGATGCCTTCAAGGCCCTTGCCCATCGGTTTCCCTTTCTTTCAGCAGCCGATAGCGTGGCTTACGCAGTTGGCGCGCTCAGCCTGCGGCGGAGCATCGGAGTGCCATGCTGCCGCAGGCAAACGTGCTTCATTGAGATGCCGGATAATGCAACTGCGTACGTCGGAATAAGCACGAATGAGAAAGGACGAATGCCGGGCGGTTCGTCCTTTCTCATTCGCTCTTTATTGTTAGATAGCAAGGCATGTTACGGTGCGCTTGATACCTGCGACAGCGTGGAAGTCGTTCATCACCAGGCGGCCGACATCGCGCGACTCGGCGGTTTCGATCGTGACGATCACGTCGTAGGGGCCAGTCACCGCATCGACGTGCGTTACCCCTGGCAGGCTCGCGAGCGCGGCGATCACCTGAGCAACCTGGCCGGCCTCGGCTTCGATCAGCACATACGCCCTGGCTTGCATAGCGTGCTCCTGGACTCGAGCGCCGCAAGCGGCACGCACGCGCCGCCCGATTACGGCTGGCAACTGCGGCACATTATAGCACAGCGCCCTGGACGGGCAGGTTACAGCCTCAGGCCGCGCACGAAAGCTTCGGCCGCACCAACCTGGCCATCGGGCGGCGCGCCTTCGATCTGGTTGATCAGCGCGCTTGCGACGATCGCGCCGTCGGCGTAGGCGCCCACCTGGCGCACATGCGCGGCACTGCTAATGCCAAAGCCGACTACCAAAGGCAGATCGGTGTGGCGGCGCACCCGCGCCAGGAAATCGGGCAAGCCCGGCCACAGCTCGCGGCGCGCGCCGGTGACGCCGGTGAGCGACACGCAGTAGATGAAGCCGCTGGCCATGCCGGCGATAGTGGCGAGGCGCTCGTCGGGGGTGGTGGGCGCCACGAAGAAGATCAGGTCGAGGCCGGCAGCGCGGCACAGCGCCTGGCACTCGCCAGCCTCTTCGGGCGGCAGGTCGGGGATGATCAGGCCATCGGCGCCGGCAGCGGCGGCGTCGGCCACCAGCCTGGGCAGGCCATAGCGCAGGAACGGGTTGAAGTAGCCCATCATCACCAGCGGCGCACGCACGCCACGGCGGCGCAGCTCGGCGACCGTTTCGATGCAGGTGCCTAGGCGCACGCCATTGGCCAGCGCGCGCTCGGCGGCACGCTGGATGGTCGCGCCATCGGCCAGCGGGTCGGAGAATGGCACACCCAGCTCGAACAGGTCGGCGCCGGCAGCCTCGAGCGCGGGCGCCAGGTCGAGCGCTGTGTCGCGCTCGGGAAAGCCGACCATCAGGTATGGCATCAGCGCGGCGCGGCCCTCGGCCTTGAGGCGCGCGAAGGTTTCGGAAATTCGGCTCATAGCTACCTCAGCTTATTCAAACGGCCTGGCAGGCGCTACCTGGCGCCCCTCACCTGATGCACCAGCACGGTGCCAAGCACGAAGTACACAAACGCGAGCGCGAATAGCACGGTGTAGCCAAGGTTCGCCCAGCCGGCGCCATGCCCGACGCGCTGAAACGTGTCGAGCAGCACGCCGCCGATCGGCACGGCCAGCACTTGCGGCAGCGTAAACGACACGTGCCAGACGCCCATGTCCTTGGCGTAATCATCTTCGCTCGGCAGCACATCGCTGGCCAGCGCCCAGTCGACGGCCTGGTAGGCGCCGTAGCCTAGGCCAAACACAAAGCCCATCAGCACCGCCAGCTCGAAGCCGCTGGCGAACAGAAACACCAGCACCACCGCCGCCTGCAGGCCGCCGCTCAGGTAGACGATGCGCTTGCGGCCGTAGCGGTCGGAGAGCACGCCAGCCACCAGCGAGCTGAGGATCGCGCCAAGCAGCAGCGGCAGCACAAAGAACGACGTGGCCCCGGCCGCGTCGCCGGCCAGCTTCACGCCGAAAAAGGTGTAGTTGAACTGCGCCGCGCCGCCGGCGATCACATCCTTCATATAGAACAGGAGAAACGACTGCACGGTAAACGTGCCCAACGTTATAAGAAAGCGCGTCCAGAACACCCAGCTAAAATCGCGCGATCGGAACGGCTCGACCAGGCCGCGCAGAAACGCGCCCCAGCGAAACGGCGGCACGCTGGGCGGCTCGGGCTCGTGCACTGTGAGCACGGTGCCGAGCATGCCGATCAGCATGATCGCGGCGATAATGGCATACGCCCCGGTGATTCCGCCGATCAGCGGCAGCACCAGCCCAGTGATACCGCCAAGGAAGTTGCCGAGCATCAGCATCAGGCCCATCCAGCCGCTGGCTGAGCCGCGCTGCGCGGGCGGCACCAGATCGGGGATCATACCCGAGTACGGCGCGGTAGCCAGGTTGTTCAGCAGCTCGATCCAGATAAACGCCAGAATATACGGCACCAGCGCCGACGGCGCGCTGGGAATAAGCGCCAGCGCCACCAGGCCCAGCACATTGCCGAGCGTGCCGGCCACCAGAAACGGCCTGCGGCGGCCCCAGCGCGTGCGCACGCGGTCGCTCCACGCGCCGAACAGCGGCGCCACGATCATCGAGGCAAAGGCGCCAATCGACAAGATCTGGCCGAGCGTGGTGCCCTTGAACTCGGCGCCGCCGATCAGCTCGGCCTGGAGCGGCAGCAGCGTGATCAGAATAGCCGTCCAGTGCGCGTTGGTGGCGAACCAGTACAGGCTCAACGCGGCCTGCTGCCAGGTGCTCATGCGCGGCCGATCGATGGGCGCAGAAATCGAAGGGGCGATCGCGTCGGCCATGACGTGCTCCTTGTTCAACCAGGCATACAGTGGATGGGAGTATTGTAACGCAAAACCGCCGCGACGCGGCGGCGCGCTACTTGGAGGCGGGCTTGCGCGGCGGGGCCACCGGCGCGGGTGGGCGGGCCTCGGGGGCCAGCTTGCCGCTGAGCAGCGGCCAGGCTTTCCAGAAGTACTCGGCGCCTGAGAATGCCGTCCAGACGATCGTCAGGAACATCGGCACCGGCCACAGGCTGAATAGCCACGAGATCACCGCAGCCAGGCCAGCATATGCGGGGGCGGCGCGAAAGGCCACAGCATCGGGGCCGTTGAACGCAGCGGCCAGCAGGCACCATACCAGCGCCGTCACCGTAATCACCAGCTTTTGCTTGCCATACTGGCGCGCCGAGATCACCTCGCCCTCGGCTGCGGCGAACGAGCGCAGCCCCGACACGGCAAAGTCGCGCACGATGATCAGCAGCGCGATCCAGCCCGAAATCAGGCCGGCTTCGACCATGGGGATGAGCGCGCCCGCGACGAAGATTTTATCGGAGATCGTGTCGAGAAACACGCCCAACGGCGAAACCACACCCATACGCCGGGCCAGCGGGCCATCGGCAATATCGCTGATCGCCATCACCAGCAGCAGCACCACGGCGCTATAGTAGCCCGCAGCGGTATTCAGCAGGATCAGCCACACGAGCAGCGGCGTCGTGACGATCCGAAAGATTCCGAGCAAGTTAGGCAAACTACGTGCTAGCACTAGAACCTCCTGTTGGCGAGCCTGCGACCATTATACTCCCGATGCGGGTGGTTTGTTTCAGGCTACTCGCCAACATCGACTTGGCCGAGCACCAGGCGCGTACCGCCGATCACCTGGCCGGCGCTGCGCACCGGCAGCCGGGCTTCTTCGGCCGGGTTGCCCGCCGGGTACACGCCCAGCAGCAGGGTGTAGCGCCCAGGCGGCAGGGCGGCTGGTAGCGCAATCGATCGCTCGTCGTGCAGCGGATCGCCCACGTGCCAGGTGCTGGTTTGCCCGGCGGGGTAGTAGCCGTCGAGCGGCCGGCGATCGTCCTGCGCGAGCGGAGGGGCATCGCAGTCGCGGCACAGGTGCAGAAACATGGTGTAGTCGCGCGTGGGCGGGGTGGCGGCGGCCCAGAACAGCGTGATCGGCAGGCGCCCACCGGGGCGTAGCCTGCCGCCAAGCGGGGTGATGCTGTAGCCACGTAGGCCGATCTCGCCGCCAAACACCGCATCCAGCGGCACGGCCGGCTGCGGGATGGCCGCCGCGCCTTTCTGCTGATAGCGCGAGGGGAAGCTGGCGCACATCACCTCGACGCCGACAAATACATCGCCGCCGCACGGCCAGGTGCGCTGGTTGCTGGCATACTGGAAGCGCAGGCCCAGCACGCCGTACTTATCGGGCCGGCTGGGCGGGTCGACGCGCTGGCGCTGTTCGGCGGGCAGCTGCTCCCACGCGGCGCGCAGTTCGGCCAGCGTCTTAGGCGGGTCGATCGTGCGGGCATGCTCGGGCGCAATCAGCATCAGCATGCGCGTGTGGCCGCGCGCCGCGGCGTCGAAATCTTTCTCGTACTCGCGGCGGTAGCACTCGACCGGCACGCGCTGGCGCATGCAGTCGCCCTGGCCCAACACGTTAAACCGCACCGGCTGGGGCAGCGGGTCGGGCGTGACGCGGGGCGCATAGTAGCGCCACAGCGGCTCGACGTAGTATGGGTGCAGGATCAGCAGATCGTCGGGGTGAGCGCGCGCGGCAATTGCCGCAATGCCGTCGCGCCACTGCTCTTTCACCGGCGCGCCCGAGAACAGGCCGTGCTCGGGCTGCAGCAGCACCGCCGCATTCACCAGCAGCACGGCGGCGTAGGCGCTGCCTGGCAGCAGCAATGGCAGCCGTGGCCGCAGCGCCGCGACCGCAGCAGCCCGGCCCGGCGCGCGCCGGGCGGCGTAGCCTAGCGGGTAGGCCAGCAGCATAGCCCAGGCGGGGAACGCGACCGTGACATAGCGCGACTCGAACAGGCGCACCAGGCTCAGGGCAGCGGCAAACAGCAGCAGTGGCGCGGCGAATAGGCAGGTGATCGCAATCGCCGCGCGGTCGCCGCGCCAGGAGTCGCGCGCCAGCAGCACCAGGCCCACCAGCGTCAGCGCCAGCGCGGGCAGCGCCCACGCCAGCAGTGGCAGGCCAAGCCAGCCGCCGATATCGCCGCGGTCGAGCGCGAAATGGGCGAACGACAGCCACAAGCCGGCGAGCGGCCCGGCGGGTATGTGCCCGCTGCCGCCACGGCTTTCGACGCCGACGGCGCGCACAGTGCCGAACACCGCCGCCGCCGCGCCCAGCAGCGCGCCGGCCAGCAGCATCCAGCGCCCGCCCAGCCGATCGCGCGGAAACGGCCAGGCCAGCACCAGTGCGAGCATCGCCGCGCAGATCGCCAGCAGCGCCAGGCGGTGCACGAAGATGCTCGCCAGCGCCACCACAAGCAGCACCAGCCAGTCGCGCGCGGCGGCGCTGCGCAGCGCCCGCAGCAGCGCCCAGCCGAGCAGCGCCGCGCACAGCAGGAGCAAGCTGTACACCTTGGCATCCTGGGCTTGCCACAGCGCGAACGGCGCGGTGGCGAGCAGCAGCGGCGCCGGCGTAGCGCCAAGGGCCAGGAGCCGCGAGCCACGCGGCCGGCCCTGCATCGCTCCCAGCTCGAGCGCCGCGAGATAGCTCGCCGCCACTGCGGCGGCGCCGGCAAGCGCCGAGGGAAAGCGCAGCGCCCACTCCGAGTCGCCGGCGAGCGCCACCCAGCCCTTGAGCAGCAGGTGGTACAGCGGGTAGGCCGCATTCGGGCTGAACAGGTCGGCCAGCAGCGCCGCCCAGCCCTTGCCAGTCACCTCAGCCCAGGTGCCGCCCTCGTCGAGCCACAGGCTCTGCGCGCCCAGGCGGTAGAGCCGCAGCGCCAGCGCCAATGCAAACAGCAGCACGCCGACAACGGCCTGGCTGTGCTGGCGCCACAGCCGCAGCACGGGGGCCAGGGCAAGGCGCGCAGGCGTGTGATCGGGCTGGTTCATGGCGTACATGGTCGTATCGAGGCAAGCCGACGGAGCAATCGCCGGATTGTACCCGAGGCACAGGGGGTGGTCAAATCGCGGGCATAAAAAATCACGAGGGCTGCGCCGCCCCCGTGATTAGCACCGATAGCCTGGTAGGTTATGTGGCCGCACCGCTGGTGCGCGGCTACACACGCTTCGCATCTTCCCAGCCAACCCAGAAATTATTGCGCCGAATGTAGCCCTCGCTGCGCACAAGCACACCGCTGATCTCGGCACGATCGGCCTCGTTGACCAGCACGACGTTTGGGCGCGTCTTGAAACGATCGGTGTAGGCGTGGATCGCCTCTTCGATCTTGATCGACGCCGATTTTTTAGGATTGTCGTCGAACCACCCGAGATACATACCTGCCCTCCTATACGCTCACATGCCACGTCCCTAGCCGGACATCCTGAAACAGCACAAAGCACTGCTCCGGGCCGCAGATTACCTCAAAATAGCGCCGGCCCGAGCGCTCCCACACACGCGCGACCACGCGCACACGCCGCAGGTCGCCGCGCCAGCGAAACCGGTGCGGCAAAAAGTTGAACCGCTGATCGACCACGTCGACCGGTTCGGCGCGCCGCCAGAGTGCGCCGAGACCGGATAGCACACGGCCAAGCAGCCCCGCAGGCGCCGGAGCGAGTGCGCTGATTCGCTGAACCATGGCGCATTGTCCTTCTGTTCATCGTCGGCAAGCTCTGCGTATAGTATATCAGAACATTTGTTCTTGTCAATATTGGATCACGATTCAAGGATCCATTCCCCACTTTTCCCCCCACGTTTCTGGGCCAGGCGAATATCGCTGATACGCATCTGGCGATCGACGGCTTTGCACATATCGTAGATCGTCAGCGCGGCCGCGCTCACCGCCGTCAGCGCCTCCATCTCGACACCGGTTTTGCCGGTGGTACGCACGGTGGCCTCGATCAGCACGGCCGCGCCGTCGGCACCGGCCGCAGCCTTGGGCGTCAGCTCCAGCGCTACGTGCGTAAGCATCAGCGGGTGGCACAGCGGGATCAAGTCGGGCGTGCGCTTGGCGGCCATGATGCCGGCTACCCGCGCCACCGCCAGCACATCGCCCTTGGGCATTCCACCGGCCACAATCAGCTCCAGCGTGGCCGGCTGCATCAGCACGGCGCCACGCGCCACTGCCTCGCGCCGGGTGCTGTCTTTCTCGCCCACATCCACCATGCGCGCGCGGCCGGCCGCGTCGAGGTGGGTTAGCTCATGCTCGCTCATAGCTGCTCCTTTGCCTTTGCCTTCGGCATTCTGTATTCGCCATTGCAGGTGCGAGCGCCAGCCCGAAGCACAGCGACCAGCGCTTGCGGTGCGTCACTATAGCAATCACGCCTGGCGCGGTCAAGATAGCCATGCCCTTGCTAAAGCCGCTCGTAAGCCCAATATTACAAGATATTCCCTAAAATCACGTGCATCTCTATTGAAAAAGCGGGGTTAGTGGTATATAATGTGCAAACTTATGGGGAATTGTGGGGCAAAGTGGGGAAGCAGTAGAACTTATGTTCTAAAGGCAAGCGCGCACTGTGTTTCTAGGCGAGTACGAGCACAACCTCGACGACAAAGGCCGGCTGGCCGTCCCCTCGCGCTTCCGCGACGAGCTGGGCGACGGCGTAGTGGTCACACGCGGCTTCGACCGCTGTCTGATGGGGTTTCCGCGTAGCGCCTGGGAAGGGCTGGCCCAGCGCGTGAACGAGCTGTCGCTGGGGCAGGCCGAGGCGCGCAATCTGCGCCGGCACCTGTTCTCGGGCGCGGCCGACCTGGCGCTCGACCGGCAGGGGCGCATTTTGATCCCGCAGAACCTGCGCGAGTACGCCGGCCTTGGCGACCAGGTGATTGTGGCCGGGCTGAGCACGCACTTTGAAATCTGGGCGATGGGCAACTGGGGCCAGGTGCTCGAGTCGCTCGACACCAGCGCCAGCACGATCGCCGAGCAGCTTTCCGCCTTGGGGATTTGACCCCGCCAGTTGCAGCTTGAGCTATGGATAACCGCGAGCCACTCAATCTGCAATTCCGGCACGTGCCGGTGCTGCTGAGCGAGGTGATCGCCGGGCTGGCGCCGCGCGACGGCGGCAGCTATATCGACGCGACGCTCGGCGGCGGCGGGCACGCCCTGGCGATGCTGGCGGCCAGCGCGCCGAACGGCCGGCTGCTTGGCCTCGACGCCGACCCGGCCGCGCTAGCCGCCGCCAGGGCGCGGCTGGCAATCTATAGCGGGCGCACTACGCTGGTACATGGCAACTTTCGCGAGATCGGCCGGCTGGCGCGCGAGCACGGTTTCGCCGCCGTCGACGGCATCTTGCTCGATCTGGGCGTCTCGTCGTACCAGCTCGATACGCCTGAGCGCGGCTTTTCGTTCGCCGCCGACGCGCCGCTGGATATGCGGCTCGACCCGACGCAGGGCGAAACGGCGGCGGATCTGGTGAACGAGATGCCCGAGGCCGAGCTGGCCGACCTGATCTTCAACTATGGCGAAGAGCGCGGCGCGCGACGAGTGGCGCGCCTGGTCGCCGAGGCACGCCGCAAGCGGCCGATCACCAGCACTGCCGAGCTGGCCGGGCTGGTCGAGCGAGCGCTGGGCGGGCGGCACGGCAAAATTCACCCAGCCACGCGCACATTCCAGGCGCTGCGCATCGCCGTCAATCGCGAGCTCGAAAGCCTCGAAACGGCGCTGCCGCAGGCTATCGAGCTACTGGCGCCGGGTGGGCGCATCGCGGTGATCGCGTTCCACTCGCTCGAAGACCGGATCGCCAAGCTGTTCTTTCGCGCCGAGTCGGGCTATGGCGGCAGCGAGCGCAACCAGCTGGCGATCGTCACAAAGAAACCGATCGTGGCCGCGGCCGACGAGGCGCGCAGCAACCCACGCAGCCGGAGTGCCAAGCTGCGCATCGCCGAGAAGCTGAACCCAGAGAGATGAGAGGCAGATCATGGCCGTCAACATCCGACAGCTCTTTCCCATCCAGCAGGCGCGCGTGCGGCGCAGTCAGCTCGCGCGCTACCTGCAGCTCGATGGTGGGCGCTACCTGATCGCTGCGGCGGTGATCTTCGCGCTGCTCAGCCTGATCTCGCTCGGGCAGACGGGCCGGCTGGCCACGCAGGGCTACGAGCTGGTGAACCTGCAGAATACCCAGAAGCTGCTGCTGCGCGAGCACGGCACACTGCAGCTCCAGCTCTCCGAAGCCGAGTCGCTGCTGAAGATCGAAGGCCGCGCCAAATCGCTGAATATGCAGCCAATGCAGCCCAACCAGGTGCGCTACATTACGATCGCGCCGCCGGCCGTGCCGGGCGTACAGGCCGAGGGGCGCTAGAGCGCCGGCAAGCATTCGCTCGATACCGACGAGCACTCCATTCGCGCCCATGCGCAAGTATGCGCGGTGAACACCAGGCCAGTATGGCAGCACGCAGCCAACAGCTGAAAAAAACCGCCCGGCCCGTCGCGATCAGTCGCTGGCGGATCAACGCGATTTTGATCGTCGCAGTGGCGATGATTGCGATTGTGGCGCTGCGGCTGGGCAATCTGCAGGTGCTCCAGAGCGCCAAGCTCAGCAGCATGGCCAATAGCGAGATCAAGCGCCAGCTGCCGCTCAACCCGCGCCGTGGCACCATCCGCGACCGCGCCGGCAATGTGCTCGCGCTCGATGTCGATCGCGAAAGCCTGTTCGCAGTGCCGCGCGAGGTCGACCAAAAGAACGCGCCGCGGCTGGCGCTGATGCTGTCCGGGCTGCTCGGCAAGCCCGCGCCCGATCTGCTGGCGGCTCTGCAGCAGCCCGACAGCGCGTGGGTGCCGCTGAAGCGCTGGCTCGACCCGGAGATCGCCCAGCAGGTATCGAAAATCATCGAGAGCGAGCCAGGGCTGCGGATGATCTACGAGCCGCGGCGGGTGTACCCGCAGGGCAGCTTCGCGGCGCAGACGATCGGCGCGGTAAACCTCGAGGGCGTGGGCATTAGCGGCATCGAGGGCTACTACAACACCGACCTGATCGGCACCACCGGAATGATCACCGCCGAAGTCGACGCGCAATCGCAGCCGATCTGGATCGCGCCGCAGCAGAGCAAGCCCGCCAGCGACGGCGCCGACCTCGAGCTGACAATCGACCCGCTCATCCAGCACCTGATCGAGGTCGAGCTGAAGGCGGCGATCGACACGCACAAGGCCGACGGCGGCTCGATCATCGTGCTCGAGCCATCCACCGGCGCGGTGCGCGGCATGGCCAGCTACCCGACATTCGACCCGAACCGCTACTACGACTACGACCCCGAGATGTATAACCTGAACCCGGCGATCGCCAAGGGCTACGAGCCGGGCTCGACGTTTAAGCTGGTGACGGTGGCCGCCGGCTTGCAGGCGCGCACGTTCTCCACCAGCACCACCGTCGACGACCCTGGCGTGATCGAGCGCTACGGCTGGACGCTGAAGAACTGGGACAGTGGCGGGCACGGCATGCTCACGCCGGCCGAGATGCTGTACTACTCGAGCAATGTCGCGGCGCTGCAGTTCAACGAGCTGACCGGCAAAGACAAATTTTACGCCATGGTGAACGCGTTCGGCTACGGCAAGGCCACCGGAATCGACCTGGCGGGCGAGGGCGAGGGCATCGTGAAAGACCCCAACGCCGACAGCTGGGGGCCGCTGGATCTCGACACCAACGCCTTTGGCCAGGCGGTGCTGGTAACGCCGCTGCAGCAGGCGCGCATGATCGCGGCGATCGGCAACGGCGGCACGCTGATGCGGCCCTACGTGGTGGCGAAAATCTGCCACGCCGATAACTGCACCACGACGCAGCCGCAGGCCCAAGGCCAGCCGATCGCGCCCGAGGTGGCGAGCACCATCCGCGACATGATCGTGAAATCGGCGAATGGCTATGTCAACCCGATCAAGCCCGACACGCTCTGGCTGGTGCCGGGGTATGCGATCGGCGCCAAAACCGGCACGTCGCAGATCCCCGACAGCAAGGGCGGCTACGGCCCCGGCACAATTGGCTCGGTGGCCGGGCTGGCGCCGATCGAGCATCCGCGCTATGCCATTCTGGTGAAGATCGATTACCCGAAAGACGACCCGTTCGGCGTGAACACCGCGCTGCCGGTGTATCGCAAGATCGTCGAGCAGCTGATGCGCTATGAGCGGATCGCGCCCGACCCGAACTTCGTAGGGCCCGAGCAGGTGCCGGGCGTGGCGATCGCAGCGCACTAGCGCGCCGCGCGGGCCTGCAACTGGTAAAGATAATCTATGCTACAATGCCGCCGAGATCCGGGTTCATAGGGAGGATTTGGCGGTGTTGCGATTGGCTGAAGTGCTGACTGGAGTGCAGGCCGCGAGCGGGCGTTCGACGCCAAGCGTGCCGGCCGCGCTCGGCCAGGTTGCCTTCCCCGAGGCGGTGATCGACTCGCGGCTGGCAATTCCCGGCGCACTGTTCGTCGCATTAGGCGGCGAGCGGGTCGACGGGCACGATTTCATCGCCGACGCAGTTGCGCGCGGCGCCAGGGCGGCGCTGGTGCGGCAGGATCGGGCGAGCGGGCTGAAGCTGGATCGGCCATTCGCGGTGGTGGAGCCCACCGGCGCGGGGCTGGCCGGCGCCGAGCCCGACACAGTGCTGCTGATCGCGGTCGACGAGCCGCTGGCGGCACTGCACCGGCTGGCGAGCTACCACTGGGGCCAGTTCGCGCCAACGGTGATTGGCATCACCGGCAGCGTGGGCAAAACCTCGACAAAGGAAGTGGCCGCGTCGGTGCTGCAGCGTCGGTATCGCACCTTAAAAAACCCAAGAAGCTATAACAACGAGTCCACACTGCCCTTAACCCTGCTCCAGCTCGATCGCAGCCACGAGGTGGCCGTGCTGGAGATGGGGGCGTATGTGCCGGGCGATATTGCGCTGCTGGCGCAGCTCGCCCGGCCACATATCGGCATTGTGACAAACGTCGGGCCATCGCACCTCGAGCGCATGGGCACGATCGAGATGGTGGCCCACACCAAGAGCGAGCTGGTGCGCGCGCTGCCGCCCGACGGCCACGCGATCTTGAATATCGACGACGCGCGCGTGCGCGCCATGGCCGAGGTGACACCAGCGCGGCCATTCTTCTATGGCCTCGACCCAGCCGCCGACCTGTGGGCCGACCAGATCGAGAGCCGCGGGCTCGCAGGCATCGCTTTCCGGGCGCACCACGCCGGCGAAAGCGTCACGCTGCACCTACCGCTGCTGGGCCGGCATAGCGTGCACACCGCGCTGGCCGCGGCCGCCAGCGGGCTGCTGCTGGGCCTGGGATGGGACGCGATCGTCGAAGGGCTGCGCGACGAGAGCGCGCAGCTGCGGCTGCTGGCCGTGCCGGGCATCGGCGGCGCCACGCTGATCGACGACACCTACAATGCGTCGCCGGCGTCGTCGCTGGCAGCCCTGAACTTGCTCGCCGACCTGGACGGCCGCAAGATCGCCGTGATGGGCGACATGCTCGAGCTTGGCTCGGTCGAGGAAGAGTCGCACCGGCTGGTCGGCAGACGCGTGGCAGAAGTAGCCGAGCTGCTGATCACAGTGGGCCAGCGTGCGCGCTGGATTGCCGACGAGGCGCGGATCGCGGGCATGCCGGCCGCGCATATTCAGCACGTCGAGCAGAACCGCGAGGCGATTGCGGCGCTGCGCGGCACGCTGCGCGACGGCGACTACGTGCTGATCAAAGGCTCGCGCGGCGTGGCGATGGAGCAGATCGTGGCAGCGTTGCAGCCGGCTCAATCTGCCGAGGCTGAATGACGGTTGGCTGCGGCGGCAACCATGCTCACTTCGAGGAGAATGTATCGTGGGAAGTGCCTTACGAGCGGTGCTGGTCGATAATATGTCGCGTGCGCTGCTGCTGGCTGCGGCGGCGTTCGCGCTCACACTGGCCACCGGCGGCTACTGGGTGCGCTTTCTACGCGAGAAGCGGATTGGCAAGCAGATCCGCACCGAAGGCCCACAGAGCCATATTATCAAAACCGGCACACCGACTATGGGCGGGATCATCATCCTGCTGCCAGTGATCGGCCTGACGCTGTGCTTCAACCTGGTCGACCGCTGGTCGATGCTGCTGCCGCTGGCGGTGCTGATCGGCTTCGCCGTGCTGGGCGGGATCGACGACTATATGTCGCTGGTAGGGACGCGCTCGCGCACCTACGGCTTCACGCCGCGGCGCAAGCTCATCCTGACGATTATCATCGCGCTGGGGGCAAGCCTGGTGCTGTACCTGCCGGCGCCGTTTGGCCTGCAGCGCGCCGAGTTCAAAGGCCCGGTGATCATTCCGTTTGTCGGGCAGTGGGACATCGGGCTGTGGTACATCCCGCTGGCGACGTTCATCATCATTGGCACCAGCCACGCCGTGAACCTGACCGACGGGCTCGACAGCCTGGCAGGCTGGAATTTGACGCTGGCGTTCGCGGCCTACGGGGTGATCACCTTCCTGGATCAGAAGTTCATCAACCTGATGGCCTTTAACTTCACGCTGGTGGGCGCCTGCGCAGCGTTCCTGTGGTTCAACGCACACCCGGCCCAGGTGTTTATGGGCGATCTGGGGTCGCTCGCGCTCGGCGCAGTGCTGGCGGTGATCGCGCTACAATCGCAGCAGTGGCTGCTGCTGCCGGTGGTCGGCGCGGTGTTTGTGGGCGAGGCGCTCTCGGTGATGATCCAGGTCGGCTACTTCAAGTGGACGCGCCGGCGGCTGGGCGAGGGCAAGCGCTTCTTTAAAATGTCGCCGCTGCACAACCACTTCGTGTTGGTAGGCTGGAGCGAAACACAAATAATGCAGCGCTTTGTGCTGGTGGGTATGGTTGCGGCCCTGATCGGCATCTCGCTGGCGCTCACGCTGCGCGACGCCGACCAACGTGCCAGGGTCGATGCGCCGCCAGCATACACCACAACGGTGCAGTCAAGCGGGCAGTGATCGCGTAACAATGGGTAAGGCGAGACGGCGACGGTCGAGCGATCGTAGGCGCCGGCTGGCCTGGTGTTTCATTCGCGCTGTGACTCTACTATGGATCTACGTGGCAAACGCGCACTCGTGATGGGTCTGGGCGTCCACGGCGGCGGGCTGGGCGTAGCTCGCTTCCTCGCCGACCGCGGCGCTCTCGTCACCGTTACCGATCTGCGCGGGCCAGAGCTGCTACAGCCCTCGCTCGACGCCCTGGCTGGCCTGCCTATCCGCTTTGTGCTCGGCCGGCACGACGAGAGCGACTTCCGCGCCGCCGACCTGGTAGTGCGCAACCCCGGCGTCCCGCGCGAATCGCGCTTTCTCCAGATCGCCCGCGCCGCCGGCGCGACGATCGAGATGGAGATGACGCTGTTCTTCCGGCTCTGCCCCGGCCCGATCCTCGGCATTACCGGCACCAAGGGCAAAACCACCACCACGCTGCTGGCGGCGGCGATGCTGCGCGAGCAGTTCGCCGACACTGTGGTGGCTGGTAACTTGCGCGTATCGGCGCTCGAGGCGCTGCCGCGGATCGGCGCGCGCACGCCGGTGGTGCTCGAGCTCTCGAGCTGGCAGCTCGAAGGGCTCGGCGAGGCCGGCCTCAGCCCGCGCTATGCCTGCGTCACAAACCTTTCGCCCGACCACCTCGATCGCTATGGGTCGATGGCGGCGTACGGCGAGGCCAAAAAGCAGATCTTTCTATGGCAGGGGCCAGATGGCGTGGTGGTGCTGAACCACGACGACCCGATCGTGGCGGCGTGGGCCGCCGAGGCGCCCGGCCAGGTGCGCTGGTTCGGCAGCTACGCCGGCACGCGCTACGACGACGCGGGCATCTGGCAGGATGGCGCGCTGCTGATTGCGCGCGACGAGGTGCCGCTGCCAGGCCGCCACAACCTAGCGAATGTCGCGGCGGCGGCGGCGCTGGCAGGCGCGTTCGGCGCCGAGGCGGCGCGCATACGCGCCGCAGTGCGCGGCTTCGGCGGCGTCGAGCACCGGCTCGAGCTGGTGCGCGAGCTCGCGGGCGTGCGTTATGTCAACGACACGGCGGCCACCGCGCCCGAGGCGGCGATCGCCGCGCTGCACAGCTTCAGCCAGCCGATCGTGCTGATCGCCGGCGGGGCCGACAAAAACCTGCCGTTCGAAGGCTTCGCGCGGGCGATCGCCGAGAGCGCCAAAGCCGTGGTGCTGCTCGAAGGCAGCGCAACGCCGAAGTTGCAGTCGGCGCTGGCCGCAGCGGCGCCGGCAACACCGCTGCTCGGCCCATACGGCGACTTCGCGGCGGCGATTGCGGCGGCGCGCGGGCAGGCGGCGCCGGGCGAGATCGTGCTGCTGGCGCCGGGCTGCGCGAGCTTCGGCATGTTTCGCAACGAATTCCACCGTGGCGAAGAGTTTCGGCGGATCGTCGGCCAACTGTGAGCGTACTTTGAGCAAGCCGCATAGCGCAAGAGCGTAACTTCCTAACTCTAGACTAATGATGTTGGAGCTTTGGCGGCCTGCGCGAAAGCCCCGGCATGGAAGCCATGACAGAACCTGACCGCAAAGATGACGATATCGAGCCGGTGCTGCGGAACTTCGAGCAGGAGTTCGGGCCGCGCCGCGAGGGCGAGCCGCCGGTGTACGGCGAGGCCCGGCCAATCGCGCCGCCGAGCTACCGGCTGGCGCTGCCATTCGAGCCGGTGCGCGCGGTGTGGGTCCTGCTGGCGCTGAACATCGCAATCTTCGCGATTCCGGCGCTGCTGCAAATCTTTCGGGTCACGATCAACGGTATCCCGATCGACGACCTGCTATTCGCGCTAGGACAAAAGGAAAACCAGGCGATATACGACGGCCAGTACTACCGGTTCATCACGTCGATGTTCCTGCATGCCGGCCTGCTGCATATTGGGTTCAACGCCTGGGCGCTGTACGTGCTCGGCCCCGAAAGCGAGCGGATCTACGGCACGCCGCGCTTTCTGGCGCTGTACTTTCTGGCGGGGCTGGCCGGCGGCGTGGCATCGTACCTGCGCTCGCCGATCGCGGCCGTGGGCGCGTCGGGCGCAATCTTTGGGCTGATCGGCGGGCTGGCAGCGTTCTACTATAGCTCGCGCAAGCTGCTGGGCGAGATCTCGCGGCAGCAGCTGGGCAGCCTGATCACCGTGATCATGATCAATCTGTTTATCGGCTTTAGCACGCCGCGTATCGATAACAACGCGCATATCGGCGGGCTGGTTAGCGGGGCGCTGGTGGGCTGGCTGCTTGCGCCACGCTTCGAGCTCGATGACCGGCTGTTCCCGCCGCGGATCGTGCGCCGCGGGCTGGCGTGGGGCTGGGCCGGCACGCTGGCGGTGCTGGCGCTGCTGGTTCTGCTGGTGAAGACGATGTATCCGCCTATCCAGTAGGCAGCAGGCAGCGGCCAGCCGGCAGACGATGCCGCTGACTGCTGGCTGCTGGCTGCCGACAAACGTCTATGTTCGACACATCCAAACGCAAACCCGATTACCCGCTGCTCACGGCCGTCGGCATCCTGGTGCCGCTCGGGCTGGTGATGGTGTATAGCGCCTCGTTTGTCGACGCGTTCAACCAGCACGGCAACCAGCTCTACTACACGCTGCGCCAGCTGAGCGGGGTAGTGCTCGGCACGATCGGGCTGCTGGTCGCCCAGCGGATCGACTACCGCTTCTGGCGCACCTACTCGGTGCAGCTGATCGGCGCCGCGCTGCTGCTGCTGCTGGTGGTGCTGGTGCTGCCCACCGACCTGACCGAGGTGAACAACGCGCGCAGCTGGATCCGGCTTGGCTTCTTCAGCATGCAGCCGTCGGAGGTGGCAAAGCTGGCGATGATCGTCTACTTCGCCGACTGGCTCTCGCGGCGCGGCGAGCGGCTCGACAATGTCAGCTACGGGCTCATCCCATTCGCCATGATGCTTGGGATCGTGTGTGGCCTGGTGATGCTCGAAGGCGACCTGGGCACGACGATCGTGATGATTGTGATTGGCGGCCTGGTGTATTTCACCGCCGGCGCGAACCTGCTGCACATCCTGGCGGCGGCGGCGGTGTCGGGCGGGGCGTTCTGGGCGATGATCAAGATCGCGCCATTCCGGCAGGGGCGCATCGCCGCCTGGCTCGACCCATTTTCGGATTACCTGGGCGCCGGCTGGCAGCCGGTGCACGGGCTGTACGCACTCGGCAGCGGCGGGATCTTCGGCGTGGGCCTGGGGCAGGGCCGCCAGAAATTCATCTGGCTCTCGCAGGCGCACACCGACGCGATCTTCGCGGTGATCGGCGAAGAGTTCGGCCTGATCGGCACACTGTTCGTCGTCGGCTGCTTTCTGGTGATCGCCTACCGTGGGCTGCGCATCGCCGGGCGCGCGCCCGAACCGTTCGCGGCGCTGCTGGCCACTGGCCTCACCGGCTGGCTGGTGTTTCAGGCGCTGATCAATATGGCGGTGGTGACAACGCTGCTGCCATTCACCGGGCTGACGCTGCCGTTCATCAGCTATGGCAGCTCGTCGCTGATTATGTGTATGGTCGCAACCGGAATTCTGCTCAGCATCTCGCGGCATACTGTCGAACGCCCGCGCGAGGCGCCCGAGCAGGCACTACGGGCGTCGCGGCGACCACCGATCGCGCTACGCGAACGACTGGCCGGGTGGTGGCGGCCAGCACGGGGCAGTGCGGGTGGGCGGCGCGGCGCGCGTGAAGTTCCGGGCATCCCGCGCCGCAGCGCGCGCCGCCCGCGGTGACGAGATGAGGTTCGCGCAAACAACGAGTATGTACGCCACGTAGAAGAGTGGAACCGGCAGCATCGGCGATCGGCGCGCGGCGATCGGCTGGTTCGCGGTATGATCTGGCAACCAGGAGAAGCCCAGCATGAGTACTGACAACGGATTAATCATCATCAACCTGGGAAGCTCCCTCGTCACCTACGCCATCTTGATCGGATTGGCGGCCCTGGGCTGGCGCAAGGGCTTCCGCTACATGCTTAGCATCGCGGTTTTCATCACAATTGGCTACCTGCTGACGGTTCAGGGCGGAAACTACGTGGTAGGGCTGCTCAACCGGTTCTACACGAACTTTCCGAAACTGATCGCATTCGCGCTCGGCCGCGACTTTAATGCCGTCGATACGCTGGATCCGCTGATCCCCGATAACTTCCAGGCGCCGCTGCTGCTGCGCGTGCTGGTGTTCGTGGCACTGCTGGCGGTGGGTATCGCATACGCGTGGCCGTGGGAGGGCGCACCGCTCAAACCCAACGATAAGGCCCAGAACATGCGCCTGCTCGGGCTGCTGGCTGGCCTATACATCGGGGTGCTCGGCATCAGCGCCGCCTCGGCGTTCTGGGCCGCCGCCCCCGAGACGCTCAACCAGGGCGGGCTGCTCTCGAGCGCGCTGAATGGCCTGCCAAACTACGGCGCGGTTATTCCTTCCATGATTGGCGCGTTCTTGATCTTACTGCTCGTGATTATTCTGCTGCGGTTCAACCGCGTCTGGAAAACATAACGGCTGGGACTATGCGCTACCATATCGTCGGCATCGCAGGCGCGGGCATGAGTGCGATCGCGCATGTGCTGCTCGATCAGGGCCACCAGGTCAGCGGCTCTGATCCACAGCACAACGCGCTGGCCGACGCGTTGGCGGCGCGCGGGGCGTCGATCGCGCACGCGCCCGCCGCGGCGCATGTGGCCGGCGCCGACGCGCTGGTGGCGACTTCGGCGGCGCGGGCAGGCCACCCCGAGATCGAGGCCGCGCGCGCCGCTGGCATCCCAATTCTCAAGCGCGCCGACCTGTGGCGCGCCTGGTCGGCTGAGCGCCCGGTTGTAGCGGTGGCCGGCACGCACGGCAAAACGACAACCACCGCGATGATCGCGCTGGCGCTCGTGGCGGCCGGGCGCGACCCAGGCTTCCTGATCGGCGCCGAGGTGCCTGGCCTGCCGCGCAACGCGCGCTGGGGCGCGCCGGGCGCTCCGCTGGTGATCGAGGCCGATGAGTACGACCGGACGTTTCTGGCGCTCACGCCCCAGATCGCGGTGGTAACCAACGTCGAGCTCGACCACGTCGATATCTACCCGAGCGCGGGTGAGTACGACGCGGCGTTTCGCGACTTTGCCGGCGCGCTGCCCGACCCGCGCAACCTGATCGTCTGCGGCGACGACCCTGGCGCGCTACGCGCGGCCGACCGGCCCGGCGCGGCGCGCTACGGCATCGACGACGACGTGTGGCGCGACCCGGTGTCGTGCCGGCGCAACCTGCTCGACTGGATGGCCGCGCGGGTGCACGCCGACGCCGGCGGCACGAGCTTCGAGGTGTGGCGCTACGACCGGCGTACGCTTTCGACGCGCAGCCTGGGGCCGTGCCGCATCCAGCTGAGCGGCGCGCATAACGTGCGCAACGCGCTCGCGGCGCTCGCGGCGCTCGCGGCGGCCGGCCTGCCGCCGGCACAGGCGATCGCGGCGCTGGGCGGCTATGGCGGCGCGCGGCGGCGCTTCGAAGTCCGCGGCGAAGCCGGCGGCGTCACGGTAGTGGACGACTACGCGCACCACCCGAGCGAGGTGCGCGCAACGCTGTCGGCGGCGCGCGAGCGGTTCGGCGGGCGGCGGATCGTCGCCTATTTCCAGCCGCATACCTACTCGCGCACCGCCGCGCTGCTGGAGGAATGGGCCAGCGCCTTTGGCGACGCCGATATGGTGCTGGTGGGCGATATCTACGCCGCGCGCGAGTCCGACACGCTCGGGCTCGACGCGGCGGCGGTGGCAAAACGGATCGAGCACCCGAATGTACGCGCTGTTGGCAGCATTGGCCAGGCTGCAGCAGCGCTTCGAAGTCTCATGCGGCCGGGCGATGTGCTGCTGATGCTCGGCGCCGGCGATGGAAACCGCGTCGGCGAAGCCTTTCTGGAGGCATGAGTGTTGCGTGCACAAGCACTATACTTCGCAGCCGGCGCTCACAATCTGAAACTTACAGCCTGTCGTACTGCATCTGGTATGCTTGCTACCCTTGCTAGACGCGAAACGAGCCAGCCGTGACGACCGACGACAACGCAACATTTCACCGCCGCACCGCCGAGGCGCTGATCGCGCGCTACGGCAGCAGCCCGCAGCCACCCCAAGACTGGCGCGAGGCGCTGGCCTGGCATTGGGAGCAGGCGGGCGCGCTTGCAGAAGCAGTTGAAGCGATTTTGAGCATTGCCGAGGCGCGAATGACGCGCCTCGATTTCACCTCGGCGCGGCGCTGGGCCGAGCACGCGCTGACGCTGATCGAGCGGCTGAGCACCGAGGAGCGCCACCGCTACGACCTGCAGGCCTACGCCCTGGCGCTGGCAATTCTCGAGTTCGGCGGGCAGTATCGCGAAGGGCTCGACTACGCCCGGCGCATGCTCAGCATCGCGCAGTCGCGCGGCAACACCGAGGCCACCGCGCGCGCCTATATGTCGGTTGGCCGCATGCAGCGCGAGCTTGGCCAGCTGGCGAGCGCCGAAGTCGTGCTGCAGCAGGCGCGCTCGCTGGCCGCCGACGACGATCTGAGCGAGCTGGAAACCGAGGTGCGCCTGCACCTGGCCAAGGTACACCAGCTGCAGGGCCGCCACCTTGAGGCGCTGCAGGAGCTTCAGCTCGCCCAGGAAGAGACCGAGCAGCACGACGGCCGCACCATGCTGGCGCGCGTGCTCAGCAGCGTCGGCGATATCTATCGCATCCTGGGGGCCAGCCGCGAGGCGATGGCGTTCTACCTGCGCTCGCTCAGCATCGAGCAGGGGCGCGGCAGCCTGCTTGGCCAGGCGATCCTGCGCGACAAGATCGCGCTCTCGCGGCTGGCCCAGGGCAAGCTGAACGAGGCGCTGGCCGACTCCGAAGAAAGCCTGGCGCTGCGCGAGCGGATCAGCGATACCGTCGGGCAAGCGCGATCGCACACGGTTATGGGCATGATCTTGCAGCAGCTCGAGCGCTATGCCGAGGCCGCCGAGCATATGCGCCAGGCGTTGGCGCTCGAGGAGCAGCTGCAGAACCCGCGCGGCCAGGGGATTGCGCTGCTGCACCTGGGCAATATCGCGCGCGCGCAGCGCCGCTTCGCCGAGGCGCGCCAGCTGTACGAGCGCACCATGGCCGTGACGCGGCGCAACAACGACCAGATCGGCCTGGCGCGCGCGCTCGAGCGCCTGGGCGACCTGGGCTACGAAGAGGGCCGCCGCGACCGCGCTAACGCAGATTGGGTCGAGGCGCTGAAGATCCGCGAGACGCTGCACCACGCCGACGAGGCGGCCGAGCTGCGCGAGCGCATCCGCAGCGGGCACCCGCCACGCCGCAACTAGCGGTGGCTTGGATGACCACAGAGGCACTAAGAACATTGAGAAAAGAACCGGAAAGTCAAAACTCGGTGTCTTCCGTGTCTCTGTGCTGAAATCAGATGCATATGGTTTTGAATTTTTTCGAAAACGAACCATTGGCGAAGTACACCGCCTGGCGCATCGGCGGCCCGGCGCGCTTTTTCGCCAATGCCGCCACCGCCGAGGCGCTGCGCACCGCGCGTGGCTGGGCGCAGAATCGCGGGCTGGCGCTGTTCGTGCTGGGCGGCGGAACCAATCTGCTGGTGCGCGACAATGGCTTCGACGGCCTGGTGGTGCGCTTGCGCGACCAGAGCCTGCGTGTCGAGGCCGGCGGCGACGATGCCGTCGCTCGCGTGGGCGCGGGCGCGCCCATGGCCGGCACGGCGCGGCGGCTGGCGGGCATGGGCTGGGCCGGCCTCGAATGGGCCGAGGGGCTGCCCGGCACGATCGGCGGGGCGGTGTTCGGCAACGCGGGCTGCTATGGCGGCGATATCGCCAAAGCACTGCGGCGCGCCTGGCTGCTGGCGGGCGACACGATCGAGGAGTGGCCAGCCGCGCGGTTTGCGTACGGCTACCGCACCAGCGCGCTCAAGCGCACGAAGAGCGAAGAACTATTGACCAAGAATGATGGCGCCGACGCTAGCGCCCCGTTCTTCTTTCACCCTTCGTCCTCCGTCGCTCCGATCGTGCTGGAGGCCGAGTTCGGTCTGCGCCGGGCCGACCCGCGCGCACTCGCCGAGCAGATGCAGCACACCGCAGCCGAGCGCAAGCGCAAGACGCCGGTAGGCTCGTCGTGCGGCAGTGTGTTCAAGAACCCGCCGGGCGACAGCGCCGGGCGGCTGATCGAGGCGGCCGGGCTGAAGGGCACACGCATCGGCAACGCCGAGATCGCCACCCGCCACGCCAATTACATCGTCAACCTCGGCGGTGCCAGCAGCGACGACGTGCTCAAGCTGATCGAGCTGGCTCGCGAGCGCGTGCTGCGCGAGTTCGGCATAGCGCTGACGCTGGAAGTGGAGATACTTGGATGAGCGTGCCACTTGCCGTGAATGTCGCGGTGTTCGACGAGCGCGGCCGCGTGCTGCTGACCCGCCGCGAGGATTTTGAGGTCTGGTGCCTGCCGGGCGGCGGCGTGGAGGCCGGCGAGTCGCTGGCCGAGGCCGCGGTACGCGAAACGCGCGAAGAAACCGGCCTGGAGGTCGCCCTGACGCGCCTGGTGGGCCTGTACTCGCGGCCAAACTTCGGCGGCTACCACACGCTGGCGCTGTTTGCCGGGAAGATAGCCGGCGGCACGCTGCGGCCGGCGCCGGCCGAGGTGATCGAAACTGGCTGGTTTGACGCGGGCGACCTTCCAGCCGACATGCTCTGGGGCCAGCGCGAGCGCATTCTCGACGCGCTGAGCGGGGCGGGCGGCAGCCTGGTGCGCTCGCGCGCGGCCGCGCGGCCGGATGGCTGGCCCACCGCTCGCGCCGAGCAGTATGCGCTGCGCGACCGATCGGGGTTGCCGCGCAACGAGTTCTACCGCCGCCACGCCGCAATGCTCGGGCCAGAAGCGAGCCGGCTGGAAGTTGAGGGAAAAACTGTATGACACAGAAGCTGCGCGTTGGCGTGCTGTTCGGCGGCCAATCCGGCGAGCACGAGGTTTCGCTGGTGTCGGCCAGCGCGGTGATCGAGAACCTCGACCGCGATAAGTACGATGTCGTGCCAATCGGCATTACCAAGGCGGGGCGATGGCTCGTCGGCGGCAACGCGCTTGCTGCGCTGATCGAGGCCGCCAACCCGGCGCTGCTGCCAGCCGGCGCCGGCAACCAGCCCGCCGCTGCGACGCGCGATAACACAACGGCGCTGGCCCTGACCCACCACTCTGAATTCTGGCTGCTGACGCCTGAGGCATCACTCGACGTACTCTTCCCGGTGCTGCACGGCCCGATGGGCGAAGACGGCACCGTGCAGGGCCTGATGGAGCTGGCCGGCGTGGCGTATGTCGGCTGCGGCGTGCTGGCCTCGGCTGTGGGTATGGACAAAGCCATGATGAAGGCGGCCTTCGCCGCCGCCGGGCTGCCGCTGGTGCCCTGGCTGCTGGTGCGGCGCGTCAACTGGCAGCGCGCGCCCGAACACACCGCTAGCCAGATCGAGGCGCAGCTGCGCTACCCGATGTTCGTCAAGCCAGCCAACATGGGCAGCAGCGTCGGCATCAGCAAAGCCACCGACCGCGCAAGCCTCGAGCGCGGGCTGGCCGAGGCGGCGCGCTACGACCGGCGGATCGTGGTCGAGCAGGGCATCAACGCGCGCGAGATCGAGATCAGCGTGCTCGGCAACGACGAGGTGGCCGCCAGCGTGCCCGGCGAGATCATTCCATCGAACGAGTGGTACGACTACGAGGCCAAGTATCTGGGCGGCGAGTCGAAGATCGTCATTCCAGCCGAGATCGCGCCCGCGCTGGCCGAGCAGGTGAGCGCGCTGGCCATTCAGGCGTTCAAGGCGATCGACGGCGCCGGCCTGGCGCGGGTCGATTTCCTGCTCGATCGCGACAGCGACGCGCTGTACCTGAACGAGGTCAATACCATGCCCGGCTTCACTTCGGTGAGCATGTACGCCAAGATGTGGCAGGCGACCGGGCTTTCGTACGCCGCGCTGCTCGACCGGCTGATCGCGCTGGCGATCGAGCGGCAGGGCGAGAAGACAGACGGCACAAGCCAGAAGGCAGAATAGCTACTGCTTTTATTACGAATGCCGATTTCCGGCTTCTGAATGCTATGGAGCGATTCGACTACAACCAGCCGAACAGCCGCGAGCGCGTAGCCGCGCGCCGCCGCGCCCGCGCCGGGCAGCCGCGCTCGCGCCGCACCCAGGCCACGCGGCCCGGCCCGCGCCGCGCCGTGGGCTCGTGGCTGGCGAGCGGCCGAATGGCGAGCCTGGTGCTGCTGCTGGCCGCGCTGGGCGGGCTGCTGTACGTCGGCCTGGCACCGCGCTTCGTGGTGCGCACGATCGACGTCGAGGGCGCCGAGGCCATGCGCGCCGACGCCGTTGCCGAGCTTTCGGGCGCGCGCGGCCAGTCGATCTGGATGCTCGACACTGCACAGGTGGCCGCGAAGCTGAAGGCCAGCGCGTATATCGAGGATGCCCGCGCGAGCGTAGCGCTGCCCGATAAGCTCACAATTGTGGTGAGCGAGCGGCGGCCCGAGCTGCGCTGGCAGTCCGGCGGCGCGCTCTACCTAGTCGACGCATCGGGCCGTGTGCTCGACAAAGACGCGACCGCGCCGCTGAGCAATACGCTGGTGATCGAGGATGCCAGCAACCGCGCGATCCAGCCGAACGACCACGTCGACACCGACGCGCTGGCGCTTGGGCGCGTGCTGAGCCTGCGGCTGCCAGCCGAGCTGGGCCTGCGGCCCGCGCATATCAGCTGGGATCTCGGCCGGGGAATGTATATCTCAACCGCCGACAATCGCACGATTATCTTTGGCACGTCCAACAACCTTGACGAGAAGCTGGCGGTGCTCGGCACGCTGCTGAACGACGGCACCGCCTTCACCATGCTCGATCTGCGGCCAAGCACGCCGTTCTACCGCAACGACGTGCCCGAACAAGCAACGCCCACGGCGGCGACACCATAACATAGGCATTGCCGATTGCCGCTCTGCAGGCGCGTGGGAGGCCCCAGGCTGCAACCGCCAATCGGCAATTCTGAGGAAACGCTATGGCACAACGCACCATCGTCGGCATCGATGTCGGCACCACCAAAGTCTGCACCATCGTGGCGCAAGTACACGACAGCGGGCGCGTCAACGTGCTCGGCGTGGGCCTCACGCCCTCGAAAGGGCTCGACAAGGGCGTCGTGGTGAATATCGACGACGCCGTCAACGCCATCGCCACCAGCGTCGAGAAGGCCGAGCGCCTTTCGGGCTACCGGATCGGCACGGCGTTTGTCGGCGTCTCGGGTCGGCATATCTCGTCGCTCAACAGCCGCGGCGTGGTGGCGGTCGGGCGCGGCGATCACGAGATCACCCGCAACGACGTGGCCCGCGCGGTCGAGAACGCCCAGACGATCGCCATGCCCAACCAGCGCGAGATCATTCACGTGATCCCGCGGGCGTACGTGGTCGATGGGCACGAGGGCATCCGCGACCCGATCGGCATGTCGGGCTTCCGGCTCGAGGTCGAAACCCACATCGTCACCGGCGAGGTGATGGCCATCCAGAACCTGATCAAAAGCGTGCAGCGCGCCGGCGTCGAGATCGACGACCTCGTGCTGCAGACGCTGGCGTCGGGCGAGGCGGTGCTGACGCCCGACGATAAAGACCGCGGCGTGGTGCTGGTCGACATTGGCGGCGGCACCACCGACATCGCGGTGTTTGTGGATGGCGGGATCTGGCACACCAGCGTGGTGCCGGTGGGCGGCAACCACTTCACCAACGACATCGTGGTAGTGCTGAAAACGCCGCACAATACCGCCGAATATTTGAAGCTGAAATACGGCGCGGCGATCGCCCAGGAGGCGGGCGACACTGCGGCCGATCTGATCGAGGCCGAGGGCTTCGCGCCCGGCGAGCGGCAGCAGATCAGCCACTCGCTCCTGAACCAGGTGCTGCAAGCGCGCGCAGAGGAGGTGATCGAGCAAATTTACAACGAGATCCGGCGCAGCGGCTACGAGGGCCTGCTGCCGGCTGGCGTCGTGCTGACGGGCGGGGCGGTGCAGCTGCCGCGCTTCGACGAGCTGATGCGCGATATGCTGGGCATCCCGGTGCGCGTCGGCACGCCGGCCGACCTAGGCGGGCTTTCCGACTCGATCGACACGCCACCGTATGCAACCGGAGTCGGCCTGCTGCGCTGGGGCGCGCGCCACGGCCTGGCGATGCACAACCTCCCCGGCGGCCCATCCGAGCGCCACAACATGGGCTCGGCGTACGAACGGTTCAAAGGCTGGCTGAAAGAATTTCTTCCCTAGAAGTGTTGAGTTTTGAGTGTTGAGTTTTGAGTGCTACGGCACACTCAGCTACAAACTCGCACTCGTAAATTCAAAACTCATAACTCATAACTCATAACGACAACAGGAGGCATCTCATGGCTGATTTCAGCAACTTCAACCTGACCCCCGAGCCGCAAGCCACCATCAAGGTGATCGGCGTGGGCGGCGGCGGCTCGAACGCGGTGGATCGAATGGTATCGGACGGCGTGCAGGGCGTCGAGTTCATTACCGTCAATACCGACGCGCAGGCGCTGATGCACTCGCAGGCCGACGTGCGCATCCGCATCGGCGATAAGCTCACCAAGGGCCTTGGCTCGGGCGGCAACCCGGTGATCGGCCAGAAGGCCGCCGAGGAAACCACCGAAGAGATCTACGAGGCGCTCAAGGGCTCGGATATGGTGTTCATCACCGCCGGCATGGGCGGCGGAACCGGCACCGGCGCCGCGCCAGTGATCGCCGGGATCGCCCAGGATCTGGGTATCCTCACCGTCGGCGTGGTGACGCGGCCGTTCACCTTCGAGGGCAACCACCGCCGCAAGACGGCCGAGCAGGGCATCGAGCAGCTCAAGCCGATGGTCGATACCACGATCATTATTCCAAACGACCGGCTGCTTCAGACCGCCAGCAAGAACACGTCTATGCTGCAGGCCTTCCGCATGGCCGACGACGTGCTGCGCCAGGGCATCCAGGGTATCTCGGATGTGATCACCCAGCGTGGCCTGATCAATGTCGACTTCGCCGATGTGAAGGCGATCATGGCCCAGGCCGGCTCGGCGCTGATGGCGATCGGCTACGGCAGCGGCGACACGCGCATGGTCGACGCGGTGAACGAGGCGATCGCCTCGCCGCTGCTCGAGGTGTCGATCGACGGCGCCAAGGGCGTGCTGTTCAATGTCACCGGCGGCGAAGACCTGGGCATCCTCGAGATCTACGAGGCTGCCGACATCGTGGCCAAGGCGGTCGACCCCGACGCGAACATCAAGTTCGGCGCGGTGATCGACCCGAACTTCCCGGCCGGCCAGGTGCGGATCACGCTGATCGCCACCGGCTTTGACTCGACGCGCCCGAATGTGCAGCGCTCGCGCGCGTTCCCCGGCGCGGCCCAGCCGCAGCAGCAGCAGGTGCCGGTGCCGGCGGCCCAGCCGCAGCCGCAGCGCCCGGTGGTGCAGCCGCAGCAGCAGCCGCAGCCGCGCACCGCGCCGACGTTCAGCAGCAGCGACGACCTCGACATTCCGCCGTTTCTGCGCAACCGCAACCGCGGCCGGTAACCACCAGCCCGCGGCCCGACTCGGCGAGCCGGTAGCGATGTTCCAGGGGAGCATCGCTGCCGGTTCGGCACGTTTAGGGCTTTGTACTACGGAGGCTCGTGTATGATTGGTGTGGCGAGCTGCCAATTAGACGAAGCGCAGCACAGCAGCGGGATGCTGCCACGCCGCTGGTATGGCGACGAAACCGGGCCGCCTCAGCATCATCGCGTGAAGCTCACCGCCCGCACCTGGCGCTACTGCGCGATCACGCGCCGCCAGGAGCCAGCCGACGCCGCCCCAGCTCCTCGGGCGGCGTCGGTTTATTCTTCGATCGTCAGGCCGCAGCCCAGCCGCTCGAACAGCGCGCGTGCCAGCGGCCAGCCAGTGCGGCGTACCAGCCAGCCGTCTTTGTCGCGCCGCGCCACCAGCTCGAGCAGCTCGCGGTACGGCCGCGGCAGCTCGATCTCGGGCAAGCGCAGCTCGGCCTCGCCATCGGGCACCTCAGGCGGGCGCACCTCGCCGATCAGCGGGCGCGGGTCGAAGGCCAGCGCCTGCGCATAGCCCTGCAGCAGCGCGCTGGTTTCGCCAAGCGGCAGCAGGCCAATGCCGCCCCCACGCTCTTTATGCGCCTGGTAGAACGACGCCGCGCCACGCCCCTTGCGCCGCCGCAGCACCCAGCCATCGTACAGCGCAACGCCCGGCGCATCATTGTGCGTCTCGGCCGAGATCGGGTGCCAGCGCAGCCGCCGCAGGTCGAAATGGCTGAACTGCTCGAGCGGCGTAGCCAGCGCGCGCCAGCCCGCCCCGCCGATCGGGTGCGGCGCCGGCGGCAGCGGCAGCGCCTCAAGCCGATCGGCCAGGCTGCGCACGCTGAAGCCGCGCTCGCGCAGCCGCGCCAGCAAACCCTCGCGCCGCCAGCTGGTAAGCTCGAACATATGGCCTTTGATCAGGCCCTCGCTCTTCAGCAGCGTAGCCAGGTGCGAGTTGTTCAGTGCAAAATAGTTCGGCGCCACCTCGTCCATGTCGAGCGAGGCGCGCCGACCCGATCGCGAAGCGTGTGCCATTCCTTCACTCGTCCAGTATCGTCAGGCTTGATGCGCGCCGCAGCCCAAGTGCCGGCGCTACTCGCCCTCGCTCACATCCTTCACCACCACCTCGCCAAGCTCGGCCGAGGCCTTGGCGCCCTGGCTGCCCACCAGCAGGTCGTGGCGCAGCTGCGCCAGCTCGACCAGATGGGTGCGCTCGTGGGCCACCACCCAGTTGCCCTGGTGCAGCAGGTTGATCGTGCCGTACAGCTCGTGGTGGCCCTGGCGGTGCCACGCCGCGCTGGTGAGCCCGCGCAGCAGGTTCAGCGTCTGGCGGCGGCTGGCGTGAAACGCTGCCAGGATCGCATCGGCCGGCTGGCTGCGGTAGGCCGCCGCCGCGTCGAGCCGCGGCGGGTGCGCGGGCGGCAGCTCGGGCCGGTCGGTCTCGAGCAGCAGCCAGGCGCGCTCGCGGAAGACCTTGTCGATGTCGACCAGGTGGCCAACCAGCTCTTTGATCGACGGCTGGGCTTCCACCGGCCGCGCAGCCAGCAGCTCTTCCTCGACGCCATCGAACAGCTTGCGCAGGCTCTCCTCGGTATGCTCGAGCGATGCCATGATCGCGTGCGGGCCGAGCACGCCCATCGCCTCGATCGCGCGAAAAGCCTTGTGGGCCTCGGGCACGGCGCCGCACACCGCGCAGGCCGTGGTGATCACACCTTCGCGCAGCGTGCCGCAGGTGGTGCAGACATAAATGTCGCCAATCTCGTCGGCCCGCAGGTCGCGATCTTCGCGGATGGCACGCTGGGCGCGCAGCAGCATGTCGCGCGCCAGCGGGGTAGTGCCGGTAACCGGCCCGGTGGCGATCGACTCGGGCTCGAGCCCAGCCAGCGCGCGATCGACATTGTCGCCGGTATTGCCGGCCTCGCCAAGATCGCGAAATACGCTCTCGGCCCGCGCGAGCTTGGCAGTCGCCAGCGCCTCGAACAGCCTAGCGATATTGAAGCGCCGCTCGTGGCGCGCCTGCAGCGACCATGCCCGATACGCGGTGTGGCCCAGGCTGGCGCTAGTAAACACGCGGCGCAGCTCGGCTTGATTGGATGTCATAGCTGTCTGATTGCCTCCATCGTGGCTAGGATGTTGCCCCTGGGCGCAGGAGCAACTATGCTCGTACTACTATATGGTGATCAGCGATTCCATGCAAGTGCCGGCGCCAAGCAGCGCCGGCCTCGGCCGTTTGACGCCTGGCGCATTTGCTGGTAGTTTATGCGTCAGCAATCAGCGGCAGGCCAAGCAATGACCATGCGCGTCGCCATCGTCCACGATTATCTCAACCAGTACGGCGGAGCCGAGCGCGTGCTCGAGGCGCTGCATGAACTGTACCCCGGCGCCCCGGTTTACACGTCGATTTATGACCCCGAGGCCATGCCGCAGGACTACCGCGGCTGGGATATTCGCACCTCGTGGATGCAGCGGCTGCCCGGCTGGCGGCGCCATTTTCAGAAATATTTCCTGCTCTACCCTAGCGCGTTCGAAAGCTTCGACCTGAGCGGGTACGACCTGATCATCAGCAGCAGCAGCGCCTACGCCAAGGGCGTGATACCGGCGCCCCACGCGCGCCATATCTGCTACTGCCACACGCCCATGCGCTTCGCCTGGCGCACCGACGATTACATCCGCCGCGAGGGCTTTGGCCGTCTGCAGCGCGCTGTGTTGCCCATCGCACTCTCCTATGTTAGACTGTGGGACGTCAGCACGGCGCCGCGCGTCGATTGTTTCGTGGCGAACTCGCAGGCGGTGGCGGCGCGCATTGCGCGCTACTACGGCCGCCAGGCGACGGTGATCGCACCGCCGGTCGAGCTGCCGCCGTTCCGGCCATGGGTGCCGGGGAATTTCTACCTGGCCGGCGGGCGGCTGATCCCGTACAAGCGGCTTGATCTGGTGGTGAGCGCGTTCAGCGCGCTGGGCCTGCCGCTCAAGATCTTCGGCGACGGGCGCGACCGCGAGCGGCTGCAGGCGCTGGCTGGGCCAAATATCGAGTTCCTGGGCCAGATCAGCGAAGCGCAGCGCCACGATCTGTTCGCCGGCTGCCGGGCGTTTATCTTCCCTGGCGAAGAAGATTTCGGCATTACGCCGCTCGAGGCTATGGCGGTTGGCCGCCCGGTGATCGCCTACGGCGCCGGCGGCGCGCTCGACACCGTCATCGACGGCGTGACCGGCCGCTTCTTCTACGAGCAGAGCGCCGCCGCGCTGGCGGTAGCGGTGGCCGGCGCCCGCAACGACCGGTACGACCCCGCGATCATCCGCCGCCACGCCGAGAATTTCGGGCGCGAGGTGTTTCTTGGGAAGATGCGCGAGCTTATCGATGGCGCCCAGGCCGGCGGCATACAGTAGCACACCGGGCGCCGCGCCAAAGCCGGCATCAGGGCACGTACCGTCTATCGCGCTGCTGCGCGTCGCAACCTATGGAGCTGCGTCAGTACTTCGATATTCTGCGCCGGCGCTGGCGCTTGCTCGCGCTCGTGCCCGCGCTGGTGGCGCTGCTGAGCATCGCCACAGCGCTGACGCAGCCCGCGCGCTATGGCACCGCCATGCGCCTGCTGGTGACGCGTGACAGCCAGGCGCCGGGCCAGGCTGGCCTGTCGGACCGCGGCGAAGATACCACTGCCCAGGATCTTCCGGCGATCGTGCAGAGCAGCGTGTTTCGCGCCGACTTGGCGGCCGCGCTCGGGCAGCAAGGCAATGAGCCTGGCGCAACGCTCACGGCCAGCTTCAGCGAGCATACGGTCAGCATCGGCATTCTAGCAAGCTCGCCTGCAGCGGCGAGCGGCACTGCCGATGCGGCGCTCGCGCTGCTGCGCGAGCACGGCTTGCGGTACTGGGGCGTCGCCAACGCGCCTGGCGCGCAGCCGGGGCTCAACATTGGCGTGCTCGACCCGCCGGGGCCACCAGTGCGCCTGAACGGGCTTCGCGCCGTCGCGCTCGACGCGGCGCTGCGCGCGCTACTCGGCTTGGGCGCGGCTGCCGGGCTGGCGCTGCTGCTCCACCGGCTCGAACACGCGCCAGCGCCGGCCCGCTAGGCAGAGTTTCGGCCTGACGCGGAACGCGCGCGTACATCGCGCCTCTACGCCCACGGGGCAATCAACCGCAAAGCCGGTTTGGGCCGTGCCTCATCGGAAATGGTGAAATAATGCAAATAATCGATTATGTCAATATACTGCGCCGGCGCTGGTGGATCATCGTGCTGGCGGCCGTGGTAACCTCAGGCAGCGCGTACGTGTTCACGCGCTTCCAAGAGCGGCTGTACCGCTCGGAGGCGACCTACCTGGTACTGGCGAACCAGCTCGACAACGGCCTCTCGATTGTGCTGCAAAACAGCATGAACAGCTACCGCGAGCTGGCGCTGGCCCCGCGCGAGCTCGACAAAGTCAGCCAGCAGCAGGGGCTCGACCGCAGCGCCGAATGGCTGCTGAACAAGCACGTGGCGATTCAGCCGCTGCCCGACGAGCGCAAGATCGTCGTGCAGGTGACCTACCCCGACGCCGAGGTGGCGCCGCGCCTGGCCAACGCCATCGGCCAGAACATGGTCGGCCTGGTGGCCTCGCTCAACAGCTCGCTCGAGGGCAGCAGCCGGATCAACCTGCGCGAGCTGCAGCCGGCCGACCGCGTGAGCCTGTACTGGCCGCAGACACGCGTGATCGTCGCGGCCGGCGGTATCCTCGGCCTGGTAATCGGCCTGCTGCTCGCGTTTGTGCTCGAAGCGCTAGACAGCACCCTGAAATCGGCCACCGACATCGAGCGCTTCGTGGGGCTTACCACGCTCGGCGCGATACCGACCGTCGAATAAGCTATGCGCTTTGCGCATGGCCCAGAATTTAATACGATTATGACCACATCACCAAATGGCGCCACTCGTAGCCCGCTGATCGCGCTGCGCGACCCGCGCTCGGCCGCGGCCGAGGCCTACCGCACCCTGCGCACGAACATCCAGTTCTCAAGCCTCGACCGGCAGCTGCACACGCTGCTGGCCACCAGCAGCGCGCCCGACGAAGGCAAATCGACCACAATTGCCAATCTGGCCGTCACCATGGCGCAGGCCGAGCAGCGCGTGATCCTGGTGGATTGCGACCTGCGCCGGCCAACGCTGCACACGCTGTTCGGCCTGCCGAACGACGCCGGGCTCACCAGCACGATCCTGGCCCAGGACGACGCCGAGATCCCGCTGCTCGAAACGGGCGTGCCGGGCCTGAGCCTGCTGGCAAGCGGGCCGCTGCCGCCGCGCCCAGCCGACATCCTAGGCTCGCGAAAGATGGAAGCGATGATCTCGCGGCTGCGCGGCCTGGCCGATATCGTGCTGTTCGATACCCCGCCGGTGGTAGCAGTTACCGACGCGGCAGTGCTCGCCACGCGCGTCGACGGCGTGCTGCTGGTGTTTCAGGCCGGCAAAACCAGCCGCGAGCGCGGGCGCCAGGCGCGCCAGATTCTCGAGAAAGTCAAAGCCAATATCGTCGGCGTCGTACTGAACAACGCCAAAGTCGAACAGGGCTACGGCTACTACGGGTAAGCGTTGCGGCGCCTCATAGGGCGATCATCCATAGATTGCACAGATGATCGTACATCGCCATGATCGACCTGCACTCACACATATTGTATGGCGTCGACGACGGCGCGCAGACCATCGACGAATCGCTGGCGATGGCCGTGATCGCGGCGCGCGACGGCACCCGGGTGATCGCCGCCACGCCGCACAGCCCAGGCTCGAGCGCCTGCCGCATCTACGACCCGGCGCTGTTCCACGAGCGCATCGGCGAGATCAATGCGCGCCTGGCAGCGGCCGGTATGCCGATCGAGGTAGTCGCAGGTAGCGAGATCTTCTACAGCGCCAACATTGTCGAGCGGCTACGGCGCGGGCAGCTTCTAGCGTATGGCACCAGCCGCGCCATTCTGCTCGAGCTGGTTAGCGCCGACTTCCCAGCCGGGTTCGACAGCACCATCTTCAATCTGCAGGTCGCCGGCTACCGCGTGGTGCTGGCACACCCCGAGCGCATCGCCGAGGTGCAGCGCCACCCCAACAAACTGCTGCCGCTGATCGAGCGCGGCGTGCTGATGCAGGTAACTGCCGAAGCGCTGCTTGGTGGCCAGGGCGAGCGCCTGCGCGCCGCCGCCGAGACGCTTGTCAGCCACGGCATGGCACACCTGCTGGCCAGCGACGCGCACGGCCTGAACCCGCGCCGTCCACCGCTGCTTAGCGCCGCCCGCGACCGCGCCGCAGCGCTGGTTGGCGCCGCCGCCGCCGAAGCGCTGGTGCAAACCACGCCCACTGCGCTGCTCGCAGGCCAGCCCCTTCGGCTGCCACCCGCCCGGCCAGTCGCCACGGCACACGGGCGCTGGTGGAAATAAGCGCCCGCATAGCTTGCAAAGATCGCCGAATCGTGGTAAGATGCAGCCCGTTGGGATATGAGACTCTGTAGCTCAGTGGATTAGAGCGCTTCCCTGCGGAGGAAGAGGTCGGGCGTTCGAGTCGCCCCAGAGTCGCCACAAATGGGAAGGGCGGTCGCGCCGTATGGCGTTTGGCCGCCCTTCGGGTGTAGCGGCATGGCAACGCGCCGCTGCACCACCCAACAACAACTCGGGGAGGTGACGGAGCGGTTGAACGTGCTCGTCTCGAAAACGAGTTGGGCCTGAAAACCCACGTGGGTTCGAATCCCACCCTCCCCGCCACTGCAATGCACCGTTTCTGTTCCAAGAAACGGTGCATTGTTGCGTATTACCCTCATAGCGCAATGCAGCGGATGCCGGCGGGCATAGCTGTGCCTCCACGGCACAAGCTATATTTCCTGGATCGTCACCTTTTCCATCCTGTCGCCCTGGCGCGTGGCATTCACAATATCCATGCCCTCGACCACTTTGCCAAACACGGTGTGCTTGCCATTCAGGTGCGGCTGCGGCGAGAGGGTGATGAAGAACTGGCTGCCGTTGGTATTCGCGCCGGCATTCGCCATCGAGATCACGCCGGTTTCGTGGAGCAGCGGGTTGCCGCGCACTTCGTCCTCAAAGCGATAGCCCGGCCCCCCTGTGCCGGTGCCGGTCGGGTCGCCGCCCTGAATCACGAAATTGCTGATGACGCGATGAAATCTAATGCCATCGTAGAAGCCCTGGCGGGCCAGAAACACGAAGTTATTGACGGTTTTTGGCGCATTGGCAGGGTACAGCTCAAGTACAATGCTGCCTTTGTTGGTTTCGATCGTCGCCCGATAGATTCGCGCCGGATCAATCTCTAGTGCCGGCGGCTGGCTCCATTGCTGTGGAGACACAACTGTTCCTTTCTTTGGTAGAAATGCAAAAACCGCCGCAAATTATACCATGGCGAATAGTCACCGGGCAATCAGCTTTCGACAGAAATAGGATCACCGCCGGATGGCGCTTATCATTCAGCTTTTGGCGTACGAGCGGTATAGTAGGCCCATCGATACAACGCTTGATTGGCCGGCGCAATCGCAGCTATACAAAAGCCCGGCCAGCGAAACCACTGGCATTCGAAGGAGGAAGACCTATGGCGACGACAAAACGAACCAGGCGCAGCAGCGACACCCCGGCTAATCGCAAGCCCGCCGCCTCGCCCGAATCGCATAGCGCCGACGTAGTGGTGCTTGAGGCCGGCGATGCCGCGCTGAACGATGCGCCAACGCTGACCTTGCCGACCATGGGCAGCCGGCCCGAGCCCGAGTTCGTGCCGCCTGCCGCGCCGGCTCCTTCGCAGCCCAGCGCGCCCCCGGCCGAAGCCGCCGCGCCCGCGCCAGCCGCCCCGCTGCCGGCCGCGCCGGCCATGAGCCCGGCCGAAGAGCGCGCTACGTTCCAGCGCCGCCGCGCCGTCGCGCTGGCGAGCCTGGTGGTGGGGCTGCTGCTGATCGGCTTCCTGGCGTACCGCTTCTTCGCGCCCCAGGCCGCCAGCACGCCCAGCGCACCACCCGCGCCCCAGGCCGCCGCACCCCAGTCGAACAACCCGGCGCCGCCCGCGCCTCAGGCGAACAACCCGGCACCGCCCGCACCCCAGGCCGCCGCACCTCAGGCGAACGGCGAGGTTGTTGGCGGATGCAGCGCCGTTGCCGGCCTGCCGGTGTTCAGCGGCGCGACATGCACCAAGCAGAAGCAGGACACCGAAGACGGCGTGGTCAAGCTGGAGAATACCTACACCATCAGCGCCGCGGCCGACGACGTGCGCCGCTTCTACGAGGGCGCGTTCACGCAGAATGGCTGGAGCATTACCGAGAGCAAGCAGGATCTGGAAGATCAGCAGTGGGAATATACCGTCGAGCAGAACGCTCGCAAGGTGAAGGTCAAGATCGAGGCCAAGAATACCGCCCAGGCGAATGGCACCGAGTTGCAGATCGACGAGAAGTAGCCCCATACACATTCGGCTGATTACCGCTGTATGGTGGGGGTTCGGGGGCGGCTTTGCCGCCCCGAACTTTCTTTATTGTGATGCCCTGCCCGGCTTCGCCGTGCAGAGCATCACAATAAAGAAAGAGATCAAATGAAGTTAGTATTGCACCAGCGGCCCGGTCAACAGTGCGTCAAGCTCGGCGCCGGCGGGGTATACCTGGCCATCGCCCGGCACCAGCAGCAGCGCGTTCGCGCCGCGCAGCGAGAGTAGCCGGCTTGAGCCCTGCGCCCCGGTGCTGCGCGCCACCAGCCGCCCGCCCTCCCAGCTCACGATCGCCCGCTGGTATTCAGGGCGGTCGGGCGGGGCGGCGATTGGCTCGGCCAGCGCCACGCGCGCGCGCGCGCGCTCGGGCCGCGCGTCGCCCTGCAGGCGGCGCAGCGCCGGCCGCACAAACACCTCAAACGACACCAGCGACGACACCGGGAAGCCTGGCAGGCCAAACACCAGCGCGGGCGCGGCGCCTGCGCGCTCGACGGTCGCGAACGTCGTGGGCTTGCCGGGCTTGAACGCGACCCGGCCGAAATGCACCGTGCCAAGTTCGGCCAGCAGCGGCTTCACCAGGTCGCGCGTGCCCATCGAGACTCCCCCGCTGGTGATCAGCACGTCGGCGCGCGCGAGGCCGGCCAGAATAGCCTGGCGCTGCACCTCGGCGTCGTCGCGCGCGATCCCAAGCGAGATCGCCTCGCAGCCGGCCTCGCGCGCGGCCGCCAGTAGCGCGTAGCGGTTGCTGTCGCGGATCGCCCCCGCGCCGATCTGCGCCCCTGGCTCGTACACTTCGTCGCCAGTCGCTAGCACCGCTACCACCGGGCGGCGCCACACGCGCACGCGCACGCGCCCGATCGTCGCGAGCAGGCCAATGTCGGCCGGGCCAAGCGCTGTGCCGGCCGCCAGCACCAGCGCGCCCGGCGCGATATCCTGGCCTACGGTGTGAACGCTATCGCCAGCGCGCAGCGCCTGCCGCACCTGCACCACCCCGTCGCGCTCCTCGGTCTGCTCGACCATGATCACGGCGTCGGCGCCTGGCGGTAGCGGCGCCCCCGTCATAATCCGCGCGGCCTGGCCCGGCCCGACGGCGAGCTGCTCGCCGCCGCCCGCCGTCAGCTCGCCAAGCACGCGCCGCGCGGCCTGGCCGTCGGCGGCGCGCAGCGCGTAGCCGTCGACAGCGGCCTTGGGCACGTCGGGCAGCGCCTCGGCCGCCAGCACATCCTCGGCAAGCACGCGCCCCTCGGCCCACAGCGCGTCGATCTCCTCGCCTGCCAGCGGCGCGGCATGCGCGGTAATGATCCGCTGCGCCTCGTCTACCGGCACCATCGGGTAAGGCGACTCGCGCCGCATTGGTTGCATGGCCAACTCCTCGCGCGCTACCACTGGCCCAGCGCGGGCGAAACAACCTCCTCGGCGGCTTTCTGCGATTTCAACGCGGCGTGCTCCTGCTCGGCCAGGAACCACGTCGCCTCCATCGCCGCCTTGCAGCCGTCGCCGGCGGCGGTGATCGCCTGGCGGTACACGTGATCGACAACGTCGCCCGCAGCAAATATGCCGGGGATGTTCGTGCGCGTGCGGCCGTCGGTCACAATAAAGCCGCTCTCGTCGAGGTTGAGCTTGCCCTGGAACAGCCAGGTGTTCGGAATATGGCCAATGTACGGGAACACGCCGTCGGTCGCCAGGTCGCTCTCTTCGCCAGTCTTCAGGTTCTGAATGCGCACGCCGGCCACGCTCTGGTCGCCCAGCACCGCGCTCACTGTCGAATCCCACACAAAGCGTACCTTCGGGTTGCTGAACGCGCGCTCTTGCAACACCGGGTCCGCGCGCAACGTGTCGCGGCGGTGCACGATCACAAGCTCGCTAACATAGCGCGTCAGAAACAGGCCCTCGTCGAGCGCGCTGTTGCCGCCGCCTACCACCACCACGCGCTTGTTGCGGAAAAAGAAGCCGTCGCAGGTGGCGCAGTATGAGACGCCACGGTTGGCCAGCTGCTCTTCGCCCGGCACGCCCAGCTTGCGCGGCGATGCCCCGGTCGAGACAATCAGCGTGTCGGCGGTGATCGTCTCGCCGCCGTCGGTGGTGAGCTTGAACGGCCGCTCGGCGACGTCGATCGACTCGATCAGCGCGTCTTTGAACTGCGTGCCGAAGCGCGCAGCCTGCTTCTCCATGTTGTCCGCCAGGTCGTAGCCGCCAATGCCCTCGACAAACCCCGGGTAGTTCTCGACCTCGCTGGTGGTGGCGATCAGGCCGCCTGGCTGCAAGCCGCGCACTACCAGCGGCTCCAGGTTCGCGCGCGCGGCATACAGCGCTGCCGTCAGGCCGGCTGGGCCCGAACCAATGATCACAACTTTGCTGTGCATAAACTGTCTGCTCCTCTTCAGAGTGCCGTCACGCCTGCGGCCGCGGCCCCCATGATAGCATATTCCATTCCGGTGCCGCAGTGCAATTATACCCCCCAGGGGTATAGGCCCTAGTATACCACAAACGCTCTCTCGGCGCACCTCATCTGTCGCACACACCAGGGCTCGTGCAACGTCGGCACTCACCCCCTTTCCCCTCTCTCCCGCGCGCGGGAGAGAGATATTGGTGGCTGTGTGGTGCGGTCGCGGCGGCGACCGCACCACACAGCCAGATGTGTTTCCCCTCCCCTGACAGGAGGAAGGGGGAGGGGTCGAAAGACATTGCACAAACCCTGTCGCACGCGCTAGCAGAAGCTACGGCCAGCAGTGCGCGGGAAGCAGCGCATAAGCTCGTGTTATGCAGCGGTAACGCCAATATTCTACTATTGCGGCTAGTGCACCGTTTCCAGCCGCTAGCCTAACGTCAGGAACCACACCATGCCGCTATCGATCTGTCTGCGTACCTGGCTCTGCGTTTCACTTCTCGCAATCGGCGTGCTTGCGCTGCCGCCGCCGGCCAGCCGCGCCGCCGCCGCATCGCCGATCCTGATCAACGAGTTCGTGCCCAAGCCGGCCAGCGGCGCCGAGTGGGCCGAGCTGCTGAACACCAGCGACGCGCCGGTCGATCTGTCGGGCTGGATCATCGACGACGATACGCTTGGCCCGCCGCGCACGGCGCTCGCCAGCGGCACGAGCATCGCGGCGCACGGACTGCTGGTGGTTTCGCTCACTAGCAATATTCTGAACGACACCGGCAGCGACGCTATTCAGCTGCTCGATGCGGCGAATACGCTGATCGACACGCATGCCTACACCGGCACTGTCGCCGGCATGGCCTACGCGCGCATCCCCGACGGCGGCGCTACCTGGGCCAGGGTAGCCGCCACGCCGGGCGCGTCCAATCCGCAGCCAACCGCTACACCAACGGCCAGCCCAACGCCCAGCAGCACGCCTGCACCCACCGCCACGAGCACCAGCACGCCCACCGCGACTGCGCCCGCCCCTAGCACGACGCCCAGCAGCACGCCCACCACGAGCATCCCAGCCACCGCCACGCTCGCGCCCAGCGCCACGCCATACCCGGCCGGCGTCATCATCAATGAATTTCTGGCCTACCCAAAAACGCTGTACAGCAACGAGTGGGTCGAGCTGTACAACACCGCGGCCGAGCCTGCCGAGCTATCAGGCTGGAAGATCGACGACGAGGCGGGTGGTAGCGCGCCGATCGCGCTGCCGGCTCAGTCAACAATCCCAGCCCTCGGCTACCTAGTGATCGAGCTGCCCGGCGCGCTGCTGAACAACGACGCCGATAGCGTGCGCCTGCTGCGGCCCGACGGCAGCAGCGCCGACAGCACGAGCTACGCCGGCAGCCAGCCCGACCTTAGCCACAGCCGCGCGGCCGATGGAAGCTGGTATATCAGTACGGCTAACAGCCCTGGCGCGGCCAATCTCCCGCCCGCCACGCTCACCGCCAGCCCGACCCACACGCCGACCGCTACGCGCACGCCTAGCCCGACCCACACGCCAACCACTACACGCACGCCTAGCCCGACCCACACCCCGACCGCTACGCTTACACCAACCTGCGTAGGTGAAGGCGGCTGCGCGCCGAGCGTTAGCTGGCCCGAGGGCATCTCTATCAACGAGATCCTGGCGTACCCGAAAACCCGTTACAGCGGCGAGTGGATCGAGCTGTTCAACGCAGCCGCTGGCGCGGTCGACCTATCGGGCTGGAAGATCGACGACGGGGCCGGAGGCGGCGCGCCGATTGCGCTGCCACAGTTCACGGCGATTGCGGCCGGCGAATACTTGGTGGTGAACCTGCCCGGCGCGCTGCTGAACAACGGCGGCGACAGCGCGCGCCTGCTGCGGCCCGACGGCAGCGTCGCCGATGCTGTCGATATTGGCGCCAGCCCGCCCGACGCTAGCTATAATCGCGGGGACGGCGGCTGGTACTTCAGCGATACGCCGTCGCCGGGCGCACCCAACCTGCCGCCATCCCCTCCGACTTCCACCCCGGCAAAGTCTACCGCCACGCCGCACAAGCCCACCGCCACGCCGCACAAGCCCACCGCCACGCCGCACAAGCCCACCGCCACGCCAGCAGGCGTAGCCAGCGCATCAAGCTGCGCCGAGTGCGCGCCAGCCCTCAGCGAGTTCTTGCCGAACCCAAAGACGCGCTACGACGCCGAGTGGGTCGAGATTGCGAACAGCGGCCCGCGCGCGATCGACCTGGGCGGCTGGGCGATCGACGACGCGCCCGGCGGAGGGGCGCCATACCAGCTGCCCGCTGGCACGCTCGTCGCGCCTGGCGGCCTGCTGCTGGTGCAGTTGCCGAAGGCACTGCTGAACAACGGCGGCGACAGCCTGCGGCTGCTGCGGCCCGATGGCAGCGCCGCCGACGAGTATCGCTTCGGCGCGACCGCTGCCGACACCAGCCTGTGCCGCATCGCGGGCGCCTGGGCCACATGCGACCCATCGCCGGGGCAGCCTAACCGCGCGCTGGAGCTGCCGAGCGACGCAACACCAGGCGCACCACCGCTCGGCACGCCACAGGCTTCCACGCCCGCAGGCAGCAGCCAGCCCGCGCGCGCAGCCGCGCCGCCGCCCACTTCTACGCCGCGCATCCCAGCCTGGCCCGGCGCGACGCCGATCGGCGTGCGCTACCATCTCGCGTCGCCGGCCGCGCGCTATCGCGGCGTGGCCCAGCCAGCCGCCCCAGCAGCCACAGCCTCACCGGCGGCCGGCGCTGCGCCGACCAGCGCGCCGCCACCACCCACGGCCGCAGCCGCAGATTGGCCGCGCCGCGCCACAAGCCCTGGGGCGGCAATGATCTTGCTGGCATTTGGCGGTGTAGCGTTTGGATACGACCAGATACAGCGCCGCAGCGCGGGCAGCGCGCCAGCACCCGACGCCCCAGCCGGCGACACACCTGAGCCGCACCCATAGCCGCGCGCGCGGCAGTGTGCTATAATGCCGCCGAAGTGCCTGCCCGATCGTTCCCTCACGCTGTGATGCCATCGAGATCGAGAAGGAGGATCGCCATGAACGACCCGCAACCCCTCGTGCAAGACCGGCTCAGGCGCAACAGCTGGGGATTTCTTGGCAACCAGGGCCACATCCTGGGCATGGACATCGGCAGCTACGGCCTGCGCGCCGCGCTGATCGATCTGCATAACCACACCTATCAGCGCGCCTACCACGAAACCACCGGCAGCAGCGCCAGCGGCCTGCTCGAAGCCTCGCTCACGCTCGCGCGCGACCTGCTGGCACAGCAGGGTGTCGAGCCCGCGCGGCTGGTGCGCATCGGCGTAGGCTTCGCTGGCCCCGTCGACGCGCGCAGCGGCATTGTGCAGCGCTCGCACCGCATGCCCGGCTGGGAGCAGTTCCCGCTGAGGCAGCACGTCGAAGACGCGTTCGGCGCGGTGACGCTGCTCGACAACGACGCCAACCTGATCGCGCTGGGCGAGGCGACCTTCGGCGTCGGGCGCGACACGCACAGCCTGTTCTACCTGCACCTCAGCAGCGGCGTCGGCGGCGGCCTGGTGCTCGACGGGCGGCTGTACCACGGGGCGACGACCATGGCCGGCGAGGTTGGCCACGCGATCGTCGGCCCGATCGACCCGATCTACCCCAACGAGCCGCCGCGCACGCTCGAACAGCGCCTCTCGATCAGCGGCATCCTGCAGCGCTCGGCCGAGCTTGGCCTCTCGACCGATATGCTCAGCGAGATCTTCGGCGACACGCGCGTCGGCCCGCAGATCATCGCCGAAGCGGCCGACCTGCTGGCGGTGCGGCTCTCGCAGATCATCGCGCTGATCGACCCGCAGATGATTATTCTGGGCGGCGTGGTGGCGCGCCACGGCGGCGATACGCTGCTCGGCGCGATTAAGCAGCGCATACCAACGTACATGGCCTCGCTGATCGAGCGGCCGGTGCAGATCGTGCCGTCGGTGCTGGGCTTCGAGAGCGTGTCGATCGGCGCGCTCGCGCTCGCGCTCGAGAGCATGCGCGATTAAAGGCACTTTTTGATCATTGTGTGCGGTTTTTCCGCGCTCCGCGCGGAAAAACCGCACACGTCCAATCTGCCGAAGGCTGAGCGCACCAACTGCGTAAGTCCTAATTGTTTCTTCCTCTGCCCTTGTGATCTGCCCCCCCTCACGTTTGCACCCGGCTGGTTCCAATGCTATAATGCCTGTTTAGTTGCGCAGTCGGCGCGTGTTTTTGTGCGCGCCGCTTTTCGGCTTTCAGCCAGTAGCGAAATCAGGAGCTATGGACGCCAAAAACGTAATCTTCGGCGAAACCGGGCTAGACAAGCTCGTGCAGATGCTGCGCGCCAGCGGCCAGCCGCAAGACATTGCCAAGCTGATCGAGCGCTATCTCGACATTCTGCGCGAGATGGTGACTGCGGAGGAGAAACGCTGATGAGCGATCAGCCAAGCTTCACAGGCAACGCCGAGCAGCAGGCGCTGGCCGAGCAGGTGTTTCAGATCATGAAGGCGCAAGGCTCGTTCTTCGCCGTCGACGCGCCCATCCGCCAGACGCTCGCCAACCTGGCCGACTACTTCGCGACCCAGCGCAAGGCCGACCGGGCCAAGCTGGCGCAGGAGATCGACGCGGCGCTGAGCACGAATACCGCCGTGTTCGCGCGCGAGCAGCAGGGCGACGACGTGATCTACGTTGTGTCGCGGCTGGGCGCCTACCGGCCACGCCAGGACGACAACAAGCATATGTTCAAGCAGCGGCTGTACGAGCCCGATAACCCGCTGCCCGTCGATGATATTAGCGTGGTGGTTACCACTACCCGCCCGGCGCTGACTACGATCGAGCCGGTGTATATCTCGGACTACTGGCAGCAGCAGGCCGGCCTTACGCCGCTGCACCCGGCCGAGGAGGCCGCGCCGGTGGCCGAGGAGCTGCCCGCGCCCGTGGCCGAGGAGGCCGCGCCGGTGGCCGAGGAGCTGCCCGCGCCCGTGGCCGAAGCACCCGCTCCTGTGGCCGAAGCGCCCGCGCCCGTGGCCGAGCGCCCCGCCGCGCTGCCGCAGAACACCATGATCACCCTGCCCAATGGCGTGCAGATCGACCTGCGCCGCGCGACACCGGACCTGATGGGCCAGTACGGGCCGACGCTGGCGAACCTGTTCCGCACCGCGCTCGAGAACGACCCGCTGCGCCGGATCGTGGTGTTTGGCAACGACGCCTACCCCGAGGCCGCGGTCGAGAGCTTCGGCAAGAACGATCTGCGCCGCATCCGCGACTACCTGATCGAGACCGGCGAGCCCATGGCCGACACCCAGATCATCGCCGATATTTTCTACCACAACCCGCGCCAGCCCGACTACGAGACGTTCCGCTTTGCGCTCGACTACCGGCTGAGCCGCGAGAAGGACTTCGAGTTTGTTGGCGTCGACGGCGCGCGCCTGTGGTCCACCAAGGGCATGCCGGCGATCGGCACCAAGCGCGTGAAGGCCAGCGAGATGGGCCAGCTGGCGGGCTACCTCGAAGAGGGCTTCGACGACAGCCTGGCCGAGCAGAGCGCCGATTCGATCCGCAAGAGCGGCACGCTCAGCCATATTCTGACGTTCTTCGAATGGGAGTATGGCGTGCTGCCGTACTCCAAGGCGATAGCCGCGCTGCTGCCGAACGCGCTGCTCTCCGACCAGCGCAGCGCCGTGCTGCGGATCGAGTCGCCGCAGCACTACAGCTCGGCGCTGGCCGAGCTGCGCTTCCCAACCGGCAACCGCGGCGGCTGGGTGCAGGGCTTGGAAGAGTTCTTCCACGAGCACCTGGTGCCCGGCGCGCTGATTACGCTGGCGCGCACAGCCGAGCCGCATATCTTCACGATCTCGTACGAGGAGCAGCCCGAGCAGCAAGACCGCCTGCTGGTGCTCGACGAGAAGAAGAACAAGTTCGCCTTCGCCAACGTCAGCTACTACTGCGCCGTCGACGACGATATGCTGGTGAACCAGCAGCAGTACGGCCGCCTGCGCAACCTGAAGTCGCTGCCGATGAATGAGCGCCGCAAGGGCGATGTGACGCTCGAGCACGTGTTCGAGACGGTGGGCGAGCCGATTGGCACGCGCTCCGAGCCGCGCTACCGCGCGACGCTCAGCCAGCTGTTCGTCGCGCTCAACGTGCTGCGGCCATCCTCGCGCGATTACCTGAGCCACCTGCTTGGCGAGGGCGACCAGTTCGAGCAGGACGGCGCCAGCTGGACGTATGCGCCGCCGCCGGTCGAGGCCAGCGACGACGAAGACGACACCATGGACTACGACGACGACGAGTAGTCGTTCGATCGACGTGATAGCACACCGAACGAGTAGTGAGCCGACGGCGCGGTCGATCTCACTACTCGTTCAATATTCCCAGGGGGAATCTGACGCATGACCATAGCCGAACATATCTACGCGATCGGCGCGCGCGACCATAAGCTGGCCATGCGCGAGCTGAAGCCGCTCTCGGGGCTGGGCTTCGAGGCGCGCGCCGAGTTCTGGCCGGCCTGGATGTCGGTGGTGGCGCGCCGCCGCGCCGAGATCGCGCACGCGATGGTGGAGCTGGCCGAAGATAATGTCGACCTTGACTTTGCCCAGGCGCTGCTGTGGATGCTCGACGACGACGACGCCGAGGTGCGCGCCAGCGCCGCCGAGGGCCTGTGGGAGAGCGAGCGCACGCAGGTGCTGCACCGGCTGCTCGACCTGCTGCGCGCCGACCCGGCGCCGGCCGTGCGCGCGGCGGCCGCGGTGTCGCTCAGCCGCTTTGCCTACCGCGCCCAGCTCGACGAGCTGGCCGAGGGCGATGCCAAGGCGCTGCGCGCCGCGCTCGAGCGCGTGGTGCTCGACCAGCGCCAGCCGCTGGAGGTGCGCCGCCGCGCGATCGAGAGCGCCGGCTACTTCGCCGAGGACGACGAGATCCAGCGCCAGGTTGGGCTGGCCTACGCCGGCGACGAGCTGCTGCTGCGCGAGAGCGCGCTGGTGGCCATGGGCCGCTCGATGCTGCCGCGCTGGCTGCCGACGATCGGCCAGGCGCTGGCCGACGCGTCGCCGGCGCTGCGCTACGAGGCCGCCCGCGCCGTCGGCGAGATGGGCGAAGACGCGCAGCAGCTGCTGCCCAAGCTTACGCCGCTGCTGAACGACGGCGATAGCGAGGTGGCGTTCGCGGCGATCTGGGCGCTTGGCCAGGTCGGCGGCAGCAGCGCCGAGCGCCTGCTCAAGCAGATCGCCAAGAGCGAAGACGAGGCCCGCCGCCAGGCCGCGCGCGACGCGCTCGACGAGCTGTCGCTCGGCGAGAGCCTGCTGTAGCGATGGCGCACGCCACCACGCCGCCAGCGGCTGCCCCCGCCGCCCGGCTCGCCGTCGTCGAGCCGGGCGCCGCCGAGTGGGACGCGTTCGCGCAGGCACACCCGCACGGCCACCTGCTGCAGTCGAGCAGCTGGGGCGCGCTGAAGCAGCGGGTGGGCTGGCAGGCACGCCGCGTGCTCGTGATCGGCCCCGACGGACCGCGCGCCGGCGCGCAGCTGCTGATCCGCAGCCGCCTGGGCCTCGGCGCGGCGTATGTGCCGCGCGGGCCGCTGCTGGCCGACGACGCCAGCAACGCGGCTTTGATCGGCGCGCTCGACCGCATGGCGCGCCGGGCGCGCGCGGTGTTTCTGCGGCTCGAGCCGAATGTGCTCGAGCGCGCACCCGGCGCGGGGGCGCTGCACAGCGCGATGCTGGTGCAGGGCTTCGCGCCCGCGCCGCCGCTCCAGCCGCACACCACCCTGCTGCTCGGCCTGGCGCCCGCGCCCGAGCGCCTGCTGGCAGGGATGAGCAAGGGCCACCGCGCCGACATCCGCCGCGCCCAGCGCGAGGGCGTGCAGGTGCGCGTGGGCGCGGCGCCCGCCGACCTCGACGCGTTCTACGCGATCATGCGCGAGACTGGCCAGCGCGCTGAGTTTGGCATCCACAGCCGCGAGTACTACGCCAGCGCCTGGGAGCAGTTCCGCGCCGCGCCCGGCGGCGAGGGCGCGCGGCTGCTGCTGGCCGAGTATGCCGGCGCCACCGTAGCGGCCTGCCTGGTGTTCGCCTGGGCCGGCGCCGGCCTGTACCTGTACGGCGGCTCGAACGACGCGGGCCTGAGGAGCGGCGCCAACCACCTGCTGCAGTGGCACGCGCTGCAGTGGGCGCGCGAGCGCGGCTGCCAGACCTACGACTTCTGGGGCGTGCCCGACCAGTTCGGGCAGGCCGCCGACGCGGCCGGCGACGCCGAGCGCGCCCTGCTTGAGGAGCAGGCCAGGCGCGACCCGCTGTACGGCGTGTTTCGCTTCAAGAAAGGCTTTGGCGGCGAGGTGGCGCGCTTCCTGCCGGCCTACGACCGCGTGTATATCGCGCCGCTCTACCGCGCCTGGATGCGCCGCTTCGCCAGCTAGAGCCCCACCGGTAAGTAGTGCAATATGACAGATATGAGCGAAGAACAGCAGACCGCCGACGAGGCCGAGCGGCTGATCGCCTGGCTGCGGCGCGAGCTTGAGCACCAGCGCGAGCTGAACGGCGAGATGCGCCGCGCCGTGGCCGAGCTTGCGCGCGCCTTCCAGGAGTCGCTGGCGCGCGCGCACGACGCCGCCGAGAGCGGCGACCTCGAGCGGGTGCGGCGGATTACGATCGAAAATCGCGACGCCTGGCAGGCGTACCTGCAGCAGATCATCGAGGCGGCCAAACCTAAGCGCGACATATAGGAGGCGCCATGACCCGCGCGATTATCTTCGATATGGGCAACACGCTGATGCAGTTCGTGCGGCCCGGCACCGGCAGCTGGCGCGAGTTCGAGACCCCCGGCATTCGCGGTATCTACCAGTACCTGATCGACCAGGGCCACCCGATCGGCTCGCACGTCGACGATTTCGTCGAGGCGATGTTCGCGCGGCTGGCCGAGGGCTGGGCGCAGTCGACCGGCGGGCACATCAACCTGCGCGCCGTCGATTGGATCGCGGCCGGCGCCGCCGCGCACGCGCTGACGCTCGACGAGGCGGCGCTGCTCGAGGCCGCGCGCCACTACGCCCGCCCGATGCGCCAGGGCGTGGCGGCAACGCCTGGCGCGGTGGCAACGCTGGCCGAGCTGCGCGAGCGCGGCTACCGGATCGGGCTGATCTCGAACACGATCTGGCCGGCCGAGCTGCACCTCGAGGACCTGGAGACGATCGGCGTGCTGCCGTACCTCGAGCACCCGCTGTTCTCGGGCGAGCTGGGGATCTGGAAGCCAAACCCGCGCGTGTTCCGGCACTCGCTCGAGCTGCTGGGCGTGGCGCCCGCCGACGCGGTGTTCGTGGGCGACAGCCCGCGCGAGGATATTGTCGGTGCGCAGGGCGTGGGCATGCGCGCGGTGTGGATGCGCGGCCAAGAGTTCCCGCTTGGCGATGTGCAGCCCGACGCGACGATCGTGACGCTGCCCGAGCTGCTGCCGATCCTCGAGCGCTGGGGCATCTAGCCGCCTGGCCGGCGCAGGCCGGTGCGCCCGCGCCCTGAGGCATCCGCAGCGGGCGCTTGTTCAACCACAGGAGATCTTCAAACCATGGGCGCAGGCAAGACGCTGGTGTGCTTCGGCGATAGTATCACCGAGGGCTTGATCGGCGCGTCGTATGTCGAGCGGCTGCGCACGGCGCTGCCGGGCGTCGCCGTGGTGAACGCCGGGGTCAACGGCGACACGGTGCTGCACCTGTTGCGGCGCGTCGAGCGCGATGTGATCGCGCGGCGCCCCGACGTGGTGACGATTATGGTGGGCCTGAACGACCTGACGACGCTGTACGGCCTGCCCAGCAGCAGGGCGTACTACCGCACGCTGAAGAACCTGCACGTGGTGCTGACGCCGCGCCGCTTTATCGCCGGCTACCGCCGGCTGATCGCGATGCTGCGCGCGCGCACCGACGCGCGGATCGCGCTGTGCACGCTCACGACCGTGGGCGAAGACCCGAGCGACCCGGTGCAGACGCTGATCGACGGCTACTCGACGATCGTGCGCGCGCTGGCGGGGCAAGAGCAGCTGCCGCTGATCGACGTGCGCGCGGCGTTTCTGGGCGCGCTCGCGGCCGACCCGCGCGTCGGCCCGCCGTACAGGATCTGGGTGCCGGTGCAAGATTGGCTGGCGATCGGCGCGCGCGGCGCCAGCTACGCGGCGCTGGCCGAGCGGCGCGGCTACCGGCTGCTGTGCGACGGCGCGCACCTCGCCGATGCCGGCGCCGCGCTGGTAGCCGAGACGATGCTGCCCACACTGCGCGACCTGCTCTGAAACCCGCGCGCCTGGCTTTTAGCAGAGCGTTGGAGCTTTGGAGCGTCGGAGCGGAGAGCGGGAGAGCGGGAGAGCGGGGAGCATATTACCAAATGTAGGGCGCGCATGGTGCGCGCCTCCACAGGAAAGAAGGCCAGGCCACCATCAGCGCCGGTGGCGCATGCCTCAGGGCAAGCCAACACATTCTGCCGCGCCACGAGGCATGCGCCACCAACGGTGTACACACGACGACATTGATTACGGGGTCTGGGGCGCGCAGCCCCGACAGGGAGAAGGCGCGCACGATGCGCGCCCTACGGGGAGGCCGTGCCAGTGGCAACGTCAGGCGCGCATGCCTCAGGGTGAACCACCACCGGCATCCGTGCCACGAGGCATGCGCCACCAACGGTGTACACACGACGGCATTCATTACGGGGTCTGGGGCGGAGCCCCATTGGGAAGTGCAGAGGGCGGGCGGCCGCCCTCTGCCGCGGGCACGGGGGCGCGTAGCCCCCAAAGCCCTCGCAGGGCACGGGGCGCGTAGCCCCGAACGCCCACGGAGGGAAACGGTGGCGCGAAGCCTCCGAAGGCTCACCCGATTGGGAGAAGGCGCGCACGATGCGCGCCCTACGGGGGAGGCCGTGCCAATGGCAACGTCAGGCGCGCATGCCTCAGGGCAAACCACCACCCGCATCCGCGCCACGAGGCATGCGCCACCAACGGTGTACACACGACGGCATTCATTACGGGGTCTGGGGCGGAGCCCCAGCGGGGAAGTGCAGAGGGCGGGCGGCCGCCCTCTGCCGCGGGGGCACGGGGGCGCGCAGCCCCGAACGCCCTCGCAGCCCCCGAACGCCCTCAGGCGCGCGCCCGCGCGCCGATTAGAATGGCGCGGCATTTCACAGGGAGGGCATATGCAGCTACACGAGCTTCTGGCCGGCCTGCCGGGCGCGCAGGCGACCGGCCCAACCGATATCGCGATCGACAGCCTGGCCTACGACTCGCGCGCGGCCCAGCCCGGCGGCCTGTTTGTGGCGATCAGCGGCTTCCATACCGACGGCCACGCGTTTATCGGCCAGGCGCTGGCGCGCGGCGCGCGCGCGGTGGTGGGCGAGCGCGACCCGGCCGACCTGGCGCTGCCGCCCGACGTGGCGTATGTGCGCGTCGGCAATGCGCGCGCCGCGCTGGCGCCGATCGCGGCGGCATTCTACGGCTACCCCGGCGCGCGCATGCGCGTCGTCGGCATCACCGGCACCGACGGCAAGACCACCACCACGTTTCTCACCAGCGCGGTGCTGGAGGCTGGCGGCCACACCACCGGCACGATCGGCACCGTCGACTTCAAGATCGCCGGGCGGCAGTGGGCGAACGACACGCGCCAGAGTACGCCCGAGGCCCCCGAGATCCAGGCGATGCTGCGCGACATGGCCGCGGCCGGCTGCGATTACGCCGTGCTCGAATCGACCTCGCACGCGCTCTCGGCGCGCTGGAACCGGCTCGGCGGCGCGCTGTTCGACGTGGCGGTGCTCACCAATGTTACGCACGAGCACCTCGACTTCCACGGCACCGTCGAGCAGTACCGGCGCGATAAGGCGAGATTGTTCGAAATGCTGGGGGACGACCAAGGACAAAGGACGAAAGACCAAGCTCCGCCCCTGCTTGATAGTAGTGCTGCGGCCTCCGACGGCGCGGAGGCATTGATCCTTGATTCTTCGTCATTCGTCCGCCGTCCCGACAAGCGCCGCAAGGTTGCGATCGTCAACGCCGACGACCCGAACCACCAGATGTTTCTCGACGCCGCGCCGCCTGGGGCGCAGCGGCTGACCTACGGCATCGCCAACGCGGCCGACGTGCGCGCCTACGACGTGGCCGCCAGCCAGCACGGCCTGCGCTTCCGCGTGGCCACGCCGTGGGGCGAGCGCGAGCTGCGGCTGAAGCTCACCGGCGATTTCAACGTGGCCAACGCGCTGGCGGCGCTGGCGGTGGGCCTGGCCGAGGGCGTGCCGCTCGAGGCTGCGGCGCGCGCGCTCGAGGCCATCCCCGGCGTGCGCGGGCGCATGGAGCGCGTCGAGCAGGGCCAGCCGTTCACCGTGCTGGTGGACTACGCCCATACGCCTGGCGCGTTCGAGAAGCTCATGGGCATCGTGCGGCCGCTGACGGGCGGCCAGCTGATCGCGGTGTTCGGCAGCGCCGGCGAGCGCGACCGCGAGAAGCGCGCGATCCAGGGGCGCGTGGCAGCGCGCTTCTGCGACTTCGTGGTGCTCGCCGACGAAGACCCGCGCCTCGAGGACCGCGACGCGATCATCGGCGAGATCGCCGAGGGCCTCGAGGCGGCCGTGGCCGAGGGCGCGGCCCGGCCGGGCCTGGCGTACGCGCGCATCCCCGACCGGCCGGCGGCAATCGCGGCGGCGTTCGCGCGCGCGCGGCCGGGCGATATTGTGCTGCTGCTCGGCAAGGGCCACGAGGCCTGCATCATCTATGGCGAGCAGAAGGTGCCGTGGGACGAGCCTGCGGCCGCGCGCGCGGCGCTGGCGGCACTCGGCTACGCGGGCTGATACCAACTCCGTTTGATTACTTGTGTTTTCTTGTGCGGCGGGCCGGCCAGCCGGGGGGCGCACAAGAAAACGAAATTTCGGGGGCGGCTTTGCCGCCCCGAACCCCCACCATAATCCAAGCGCTCAGCCGGATTTGGTATGACGTGGGCGTACGCGCCGCTCGCGGCAGAAAGGTCGCTACACTATGGCAAAACTTCCGGGGCGCTCGGCGCTGGCGCTGGCGCTGTGCCTGATTGTGGCGCTGTGCGCGGCGGGCTGCGGCCGGCAAGGCGCCGAGCCTCCAGCGCAGGGCCTGAAAGACATCAACGGCACACGGCTCTTCTACACCGCGCTCGGCAGCGGCCAGCCGATCGTGTTTGTGCACGGCCGCAGCGGCTCGCATCGCTATTTCTTGCCGCACGTGGCGCCGCTCGCCGATCAGTACCGGCTGCTGCTCTACGACCAGCGCGGCACTGGCGCATCGGACGCGAAGCTCGAGCTGCGGGCGCTGTCGATCGACCAGTTCGCCGACGACCTCGACGCGCTGCGGGCGGCTTTTGGCCTTGACAAGATCACGCTGGTCGGCCATTCGTGGGGCGCTGTTGTTGCCCTATTCTACGCCTTCAAGTACCAGAACCACCTCGACAAGCTGATCCTGGTGGATGCTGTGCCGCTGACGCGCGAGTTTGTCGCGGCGCAGCTCAAAACAGTGCAGCAGCGCATCGCGCGCCTCAGCCCAGCCGATCAGCAAACCCTCAGCAGCACCTGCTCGCGACCGTATAGCCAGCTGAGCGCGAGCGAGCAGGCCGAGTGCAACCGGCTCGACGCGGCGCTGCGCTTCTACGACCCCGCCAGGGCCACGGCGCTCGATACAACTGCCGAGGCCAATACCCTGCGCAACGCGGCAACCGTGCAATCCATGCTCGCTACCAGCTTCAACCGCAGCCAGCCGGGCATTGAGGCAGGGCTCAAGAGCATCCACGTGCCAACGTTGCTCGTCCACGGCGATTTCGACCCGATCCCGGTCGCCGCCTCCGCGTATATCCAGCAGCACATCGCGGGCGCGCAGCTGGTGGTATTGAAGCAGAGCGGGCACTTCCCGTTTGTCGAGCAGCCCGAGCAGTTTCTGGCAGCAGTGCGCGCATTCATGGGCGGGCAGGCCGCCACTCCGGCCCGGTAATACCACTTGCCCGGCTTCGCCGGGCAGAGCAGCGCAAAAAAGTGATCCAGCGGGATATGGCGGACGGACGTTGCGGGGTGGCGGACGGACGTTGCGGGGTGGCGGACGGACGTTGCGGGGTGGCGGACGGACGTTGCGGGGTGGCGGACGGACGTTGCGGGGTGGCGGACGGACGTTGCGGGGTGGCAGACGGACGTTGCGGGGTGGCGGACGTAACGTTGCGGGGTGGCGGACGGACGTCGCGGGGTGGCGGACGGACGTCGCGGGGTGGCGGACGGACGTCGCGGGGTGGCGGACGGACGTTGCGGGGTGGCGGACGGACGTTGCGGGGTGGCGGACGGACGTTGCGGGGTGGCGGACGGACGTTGCGGGATCGCGCCGAAGCATGCTGCTCAGGGCACTGTCGATGGCGTGATCGCGTATCGGCTGAGCCACCAAACGTTCATGTCAGGCGCAACAAAGCCTCGCTCGTTCCACGCGGAACCAGCGAAGGGCGGGCGCTACTCGGCGGCAGGCAGGGTGAAAAAGAACGTGCTGCCCTGGCCCGGCACGCTCTCGACGCCGGCGCGCCCGCCCAGGCGCGCGACGATCCGCTGCACGATCGCCAGGCCCAGGCCGTAGCCCTGCGAAAGGTTCAGGCGCGTGAACTCCATGAACAGCCTGGCCTGCTCGGCCTCGCTCAGGCCGTGCCCGTTGTCGCGCACCCAGAAACGCAGCATGCCGTCGCTCTGCCGGTCGGCGCCGAGCGCGAGCTGTGGCGGGGTACCGCCGTACTTGAGGCCATTGCTCAGGTAGTTAAACCATACCTCTTCGACCCACGGCCCATAGCCGCGCGCCACCGGCCAGCTGGGCGGCAGCTCGAACTGCGCGCCGCACTGCCGGGCGATATGGTCGAGCCGGTGGCGCGCCTCGGCAACGATCACGGCCATACCCAGCGGCTTGGTGGCGATCGACACCTGCTCGACCTGCGCCAGCAGCAGGATCGCGTCGACGATCTTGGTCGCCTTCTGGGCGTGCTGCCTGAGCTTGCCGAGGATCTCTCGGCGATCTTCGGCCGGCAGGTCGTCGAACATATCGAGCAGCACGTCGGCGTAGCCGTCGATCACCGTCAGCGGGTTCTTCAGGTCGTGCGCGACGGTGCGGGCGAAGCGCTCGAGATCGGCCACCTGGTTCTGGAGCAGGCGGCGCGCCTGCTGAAGCTCGAGCTGCGTGCGCACGCGCGCCAGCACTTCGGCAGGCTGAAACGGCTTGGAGAGGTAGTCGGCGGCGCCTTCGGCAAACGCGCGCACTTTGTCGGCCACGCCATCGAGCGCGGTGATAAAGATCACCGGGATGTCGCGCGTGGCGGCGTCGGCCTTGAGCAGCCGGCACACGGTGTAGCCGTCCATGTCCGGCATCATAATATCGAGCAAGATCAGGTCGGGCGGGGTCTGGCGGACCACCGCCAGCGCGATCGGGCCGCTGAGCGCCGGCTGCACGCTGTAGCCGTGGCGCGCGAGCAGGTCGGCCAGCACCCACAGGTTATCGCGGCTATCGTCGACGACAAGGATCGAGCCGGGCGTGCTGGTGCGCTGTTGCTGTATGCTCATATCAACTTCGCTGTGAAATAATCTGGACTTTCCAAGTCCTTTTACAATCCTACGCGGTGGCCAGCTCGTTGATATGCTGCAGCAGCGCCAGCGCCTCGTCGTAGCGGCTCCAGGACGAGAGAATGCCGCAGAGGATATCGAGGGTCGAGGGCACGCCCGCGGCGATGCCGAGCGGCTCGAACAGCTCGGCGCGGCGCATGCACACGTAGCTCTGGGTGCGCAGGCTGTAGGCCAGGCAGGTACGGCGACTGCGCGTACGGGCCGCTGTGGGCAAGCGCCTCGGCCCGCGCCAGGTCGCGGTCGCGCAGCGCCCACGCCAGCTGGTTCAACAGATCGATCCGATCGCATGGCACAGCCGGCGCATCGCCGTCGAGCGCGGATAATCGAGCTTCGAGCGCTGAGCGATCGCCGACCATACGAAGGCAGACTTTCAGGCAGTCACGCAGCAGCCAGGCTGGATGGTTAGGCTAGCAGGGTTGCCGATCGTGCGTATGGCTTCTTACGTAGCGCGAGTGGTAGCCTCAGTATAGCATGATTTCGCTATCTGGAATAGAAGCATACAGTGCCGTCCAGGGCTTGTGCAACGTCTCGCGCCCCTGATCTACTTTATCGGGGCAGGGGAAGCAGGTTGGCGTCGTGGCGCGGCGCGAAGCGCCCGCGCCACGACGCCAACCTTGCTTCCCTCGCTCACGATACAGCACACGATCGGCCGGGCCTGGCCTCAGCGGCGGTAGTACTGCTGGTACGCCTCGTAGCGCGGCGGCAACTGGGGCTTGCGGAAGAACAGCGTCAGCACCAGGCCAGCGACGAAGCCGCCGACGTGCGCGCCATACGCCACGCCGCCGGTCATCTCGGCGGCGCTGGTGAGCGCCGCATAGCTATTCAGCAGCTGGCCGCCGAACCAGATGAGGATCATGAGCCAGGCGGGCACAAAGAACGAGAACAGGAACAAGATCGGGATGGGCAGGATCGCCCGCACCGAGGCGCGCGGGTACAGCAGCAGGTACGCCGCCAGCACGCCGCTGATCGCGCCCGACGCGCCAATCGCCGGCACGCCGGAGGTAGGCGTAAGCAGCGCCTGGGCCAGCACCGCGCCAAAGCCGGCCAGCAGGTAGAACAGCAGGTAGGGCACGCTGCCGAAGTTATCCTCGACATTATCGCCGAAGATCCACAAAAAGAGCATGTTGAAGATCAGGTGCAGCCAGCCGCCGTGCAAAAACATCGACACCAGCGACTTCAGCAGCACCACGCGCAGAAAGCCAAGCTGGCCGCCCAGCAGCGCGATCACCTCCGGCGAGCGCACGCCCCACGCGCCGATGAACTGGTCGAGCCGGTCGCCCAGCGACAGCTCGTACACAAACACCAGGATATTCGCGAACAGCAGCACGTAGTTGATGAACACGAAGTTGCGCGTCGGATTGCGGTCGCCGATTGGTATCATGCTCTTGCGCCCCCGCCGTACGGGCGCGATAGTATCGCGCCCGTACCGTAGCCGCCACCGTACCATACGGGCGCGATACTATCGCGCTCCTGATCGTCACAAGCTGATTCTGCCTGCGGCAGCTCTGTGCACCGCTTGTGGCGCGGAGCGCCACAAGCGGTGCACAATAGACTTGATTGGAAATAACAGATGTTACGCCTGGCCGAAGGCCACACCCAGCTTCTGCACCAGCTCGTCGACGTGGCGATGCTCGGCGATCAGCGGCGGCAGCAGGCGCACCACGTCATCGCCGGCGGTGGCGACGAGCAGCCCGGCGGAGTGCGCGGCCTCGCGCAGCGCCGCGGCCGAGCCGTCGATCTGCAGGCCGCGCATCAGGCCACGGCCGCGCAGCTCGCGCACCTGTGGGTGGGCGCTGGCAAAATCGTGCAACGCCTCGTCGAGGTAGTCGCCGACCTCGCGCACGTGCGCGAGAAACGCCGGGTCGGCGATCTTGTCGAACACCACGCGCGCGATGCTAGCAACAAACGGCCCGCCGCCGAAGGTGGTGCCGTGCTCGCCGGCGTGGATGGCGTCGGCCACAGCCTGCGTCATGAGGATCGCGCCGATCGGCAGCCCGCCGCCCAGCGGCTTAGCGACGGTCATGATGTCGGGGGTGATGCCGTAGGGCTCGTAGGCCCACAGCGTGCCAGTGCGGCCCATGCCGCACTGGATCTCGTCGGCGATCAGCAGCGCGCCCACCGCATCGCAGCGCGCGCGCAGCCCGCGCAGAAACTCGGGAGTGGCCACGCTCAGGCCGCCCTCGCCCTGCACCGGCTCGACGACCACGGCGCACACGTCGTCGCCGATCGCCGCCTCGGCGGCGGCCAGATCGTTGAACGGCGCGAAGCGCACGCCGGGCATCACCGGCATAAACGGCAGGCGGTACTTCTCGCGGTGCGTCACCGCCACCGCGCCCATGCTGCGGCCGTGAAACGAGCCGCTAAACGCAACGATCGTGGTTTTGTCGTCGTGGCCGTGCTCGCGGGCGTACTTGCGCGCGAACTTCAGCGCGCCCTCGATCGCCTCGGCGCCGCTGTTGCTGAAGAACACCCGGTCGGCGAACGAGTGCTCGGCGAGGCGCTGGGCCAGCTCGGCGGCCGGGCGGGTGTAGTACAGGTTCGAGGTATGGATCAGCCCGCCCGCGCCCGACGCAATCGCGCGGGCGACGTCGGCGTCGCCGTAGCCCAGCGCGTTCACCGCGATGCCGGCGACAAAATCGAGATAGCGGCGGCCCTCGGCGTCGAACAGGTAGCAGCCCTCGCCGCGCTCGATCACGAAATCCGGGCGCTGGTAGGTCTGTAGCACGTAGTCGTGGTCGGCGGCGATCACATCCTCGGCGGTCATGGCGGCTCCTCAACTAGCGTTTGGCGGGGTGCGAACACGCGCAAGTATAGCACAGGTTCGCGCCGGCACACTGCGGCGCCACGCCTCGCACAGGCCGATGTCAACGTCTTTCGACCCCTCCCCCTTGCCCCCCTCTCCCGCGCGGGGGGGGGGGGGGAGGGGGGTGAGGGCCGACGTTGCACGAGCCCTGCCCCAACCCCAACGTGGTATACTGGGATCACACGCATGTGGAGGCAGCATGGCCGACCAGTCGCACCTGCACCCCGCCGACATCCACGGCCTCAGCCGGCTGGCCGTCGAGGCCACGCTCGGGGTGGCCGGCATCGCCGAGGCGCTGCACTACAGCATCGCCGGCACGGCTGCCGGCGGCATCACCGGGCTGGTGTACGGCAGCATTCGCGGCATCACGCGCCTGGTTGGCGGCGCGCTCGACACCACGCTCGCACCGCTGGCGGCGCTGCTCGGCGAGCGCGCGTCGACGCCGGCGCGCGAGGCGATGCTGGCGGCGCTCAACGGCGTGGTCGGCGATCACCTGGCCGCCAGCGGCAACCCGCTGGCGATCGGCATGCAGCTGCGCTACGCCGGGCAGGCGCTCGAGCTGGCCCCGGCGGCGATCGCGGCGGCAGTGCCAAACCCCGGCCGGCGGGTGCTGCTGCTGGCCCACGGGCTGTGCCTGAACGACGCGCACTGGCTGCGCAACGGCCACGACCACGGCGCGCGCCTGGCCGGCGACCTTGGCTACACGCCGGTGTACCTGCGCTACAACACCGGCCTGCACATCGCCGAGAATGGGCGCGCGCTGGCCGCGCTGATCGAGCAGCTGGCCGACGCCTGGCCTGCGCCGATCGACGAGCTGGCGATCGTGGCGCACAGCATGGGCGGGCTGGTGGTGCGCAGCGCCTGCCACTACGGCGCGCAGGCCGGCCTGCGCTGGCCGGGGCGCCTGCGCGCCATCGCGTTCCTCGGCACGCCGCACCACGGCGCGCCGCTCGAGCGCGTCGGCAGCTGGGTGCACGCCCTGCTCGCGCTGAACCCCTACACCGCCGCGTTTGCGCGGCTCGGCCAGATCCGCAGCGCCGGCATCACCGACCTGCGCTACGGCAGCGTGCTCGACGACGACTGGGCCGGCCGCAATCGCTTCGCGCTCAGCGGCGATCACCACCACCCGGCGCCGTTGCCCACAGGGCCGCGCTGCTACGCCATCGCCGCAACGCTTGGCCGCGCGCCCGGCGACGCCCGCGACGCGCTGCTCGGCGACGGACTCGTGCCGCTCGCGAGCGCGCTCGGCCAGCACGCAAGCCAGCGCCTGGCATTCCCCGAGGCCCACCAGTGGGTCGGCTACGGCATCGGCCACATGGGCCTGCTCGACCAGCCGGAGGTCTACGATCGCCTGCGCGAATGGCTCGCCGGCTGATACCGGCGAGCCGAGCGCCCGCACGCCCGCGAAGGAGAGACTATGCCCGTGTCGCGCCTGGCCCACATCGCGCCGATCGGCGTCGAGCAGATGGGCGACCTCGCCGACAGCTTGAAGGACCCCGAAGTCCTACGGCTCGAAAACCTCGACACCGACCTGCGGCCGCCGCCCGCCGCGCTCGACGACACCAGGCGCGCCGTCGACGACGACGCCGCCAACAGCTACCTGCCGTTCTTCGGCCTCGATAGCCTGCGGCAGCAGGCCGCCGCGCTGGTGGGGCGCCAATCGGGGCAGCAGTACAGCTGGAAAACCGAGTGCATCATCAGCGCGGGCGGGCTCTCGGGCGTGCTGAACGTACTGCTGGCCACGCTCGAGCCCGGCGACGAAGTGCTGATGACCGACCCGATCTATGTCGGGCTGATCAACCGCGTGCGGCTCGCGGGCGGCGTGCCGCGCTTTGTGCCGCTGGTGCCTTCGGCGGCGGGCTGGCGGCTGGATCTCGCGGCGCTCGCGGCGATCGACCCAGGCCCGGTGCGCGCGGCGCTGCTGATGAGCCCGTCGATGCCGACAGGCGCGGTGTTCAACCAGGAGGAATGGCAGGCGCTGATCGACTTCTGCCGGCGCGCCGACGCGTGGCTGATCAACGACGCGGCGATGGAGCGCATCCTGTACGACGGCCGCCAGGTCATCCACCCGGCGTCGTTCGCCGGCATGCGCGAGCGCGTGATCACCATTGGCGCAGCCTCGAAAGAGTACCGCATGATCGGCTGGCGCGTGGGCTGGGTGGTGGGGCCGGCGGCGATCGTGGCCGACGTCGCGCGGGCCAGCATCAGCAACGTAGTATGCCAGGTTGGCATCGCGATGGGCGCGGTAGCCGCCGCCATCGCCGCGCCCGACGACGGCATCGCCGCCAGCGTGGCCGAGTGGCAGGCGCGGCGCGACGTACTGCTGGGCGAGCTGCGTGATTTTGCGGTGGTTCCGCCGCACGGCGGCTGGTCGCTGCTGCTCGATGTGGCGCCGCTGGGGCTGGATGGGCCAGCAGCGTCGCGGCGCCTGCTCGAGCATGGCAAGATCGCCGCGACGCCGATGGTGAACTGGGGCAGCGCGCGCAGCGGCAGCTACGTGCGCTTTGTGTTCGCCAACGAGCCGGTGGCGCGGCTGCGCGGCATCGGCGAGCGCGTCAGGCGCGCGCTGGGCTAATCAGCCCACCAGCGCGGCGGCCGGGCGCGCAGCATCCTCGGCGATCAGGCCGTCGCGCACGTGGATCACGCGGCGGGCGTGCGCGGCGATATCCGGCTCGTGCGTCACCAGAATAATCGTCATGCCCTGCTCGCGGTTCAGGCGCTCGAAGATCGCCATGATCTCCTCGCCGGTCTTGCTGTCGAGCGCGCCGGTGGGCTCGTCGGCCATGATGATGCGCGGGCTGGTCACGAGCGCGCGCGCGATCGCCACGCGCTGCTGCTGGCCGCCGGAAAGCTCGTTGGGCTTGTGGTGCAGGCGCTCGCCCATGCCCACCGCCTCAAGCGCGGCGCGCGCGCGCCCGGCCCGGTCGCGGCCGTCGCCGTACAGCAGCGGCATCTCGACATTGCGCAGCGCGTCGGTGCGCTGCAGCAGCATATACTGCTGAAACACAAAGCCGACCTTGCGGTTGCGAATGGCCGCCAGCTGGTCGTCGTTCAGCCCGCCCACGTCGACGCCGTCGAGCATGTACGTGCCGTCGGAGGGCTGGTCGAGGCAGCCCATGATATTCATCAGCGTGCTCTTGCCGCTGCCCGACGGCCCCATGATCGCCACCATCTCGCCCTCGTCGATCGACAGCGAGACGCCGCGCAGCGCGTGCACCTCGACATCGCCCATCTTGTACACCTTGGTGACATCGCGAATATCGATCAGCGGCATAGGCTTCCTCATCCTCCTTAGGCAGGCGGCGCCGGGCGGGCGCAGCGGCGAGAGCCGGATCAGCGCAGCACGCTCAGCACCAGGTAGGCCACCACGGCGATAATCACCAGCGTCAGCGCCAGCTTGATCGCGCCCTTGATGATCCGAAACACCAGCGCAATCAGCAGAATGCCGACGACAATATAGATCAGTGGTTGCAAGCTTGTCACAGGCCGCTCCTTCTCCATGGTTCACGAGCTGCGCGGTGGGCGCCTGAGCCTTCGGCAGGGTGTACCCACCCTGCGGCGTCAGCGCCAGCTCGCGACGCGAGCCACCGCGTTGCTCCTGCATGTTACACAGGGGCCTGTAAGTATAGCACGCCGATCACTCGTAGCGCAGGGCCTCGATCGGCCGAAGCCGCGCCGCGCGGCGGGCCGGGTAAATGCCGAAGAACAGCCCGATGGCCATGGAAAAGCCCAGCGCCAGCAGCATCGCGCCGGGCGTCACCACCGGCGTGATCAGGCCGGTGAGCTTCACGATAAACGAGATCAGCGCGCCCAGCAGCAGCCCGACGATCCCGCCCAGCAAGCTCACCGTCAGCGCCTCGATCAGGAACTGCTGCAGAATATCGCGGCGGCGCGCGCCCACCGCCTTGCGCAGGCCGATCTCTTTGGTGCGCTCGGTGACGCTCACCAGCATGATATTCATCACGCCGATGCCGCCTACCAGCAGCGAGATCCCGGCGATCGCGCCGAGGAATGCCGTCAGCACCGAGGTGATCTGGTTGAGCGACGAGAGCACATCGGCCTGGTTGAACACCGAAAAATCGTCCTCGCTGCCGTCGGCCTTGAGGCGGTGGCGCTGCCGTAAGATCGCCGAGATCTCGTCCGACGCGGCGGTCATCTGGTCGGCGTTGGCCACCTGGATGCTAATGCTCGAGATGCGCGGGCTGGCGGTGTCGAGGTTGCGCGCGCCGAACAGCTTCCGCTGGGCCACGCTGAGCGGCACGAACAGCTGGTCGTCGATCGAGCCGAAGCCGCCGCCGCCCTTGGCCTCGAGCACCCCGATCACCTGGAACGTCTGGCCCTGGATGCGCACGCTGCGCCCGACCGGGCTGGCGAGGCCGAACAGATCGCTGGCGACATTGCTGCCGAGCACCGCCACCGAGCGCTGGCCGCGCATCTGCACCTCGGTGATGAAGTCGCCGCGCGACAGCACCAGGTTGCGCACCGTGGCGTAGCTGGGCGTCACGCCCACCACGTTGGCCTGAAGGTTATTTGAGCCGGCGACAACCTGCGCGCCGCCCTGAAACGACGGCGCAACCGCCGCGAGGCTCGGCACCGCGCCGGGCTTAAGCAGCGCCTCGGCGTCGGCGAGCGTCAGGTTCTGCGTCGGGCCATTCGCGCCGCCCGGCCCAGGGCCGCGCCCGCGCTGGCCGGGGAAAATCGTCAGAATATTGCTGCCGATGCTCGAGATCTGGCTGGTGATCGCGGCCTGGGCGCCATTGCCGATGGCCATGAGCGCCACCACCGACGCCACGCCAATAATAATGCCGAGCATCGTCAGAATAGTGCGCAGCTTGTTGGCGCGCAGGCTGGTGAGCGCGATGCGCAGGCTTTCCCATAGCCCGCCCGCGATATTCAGCCGCAGGCCGGCGCGCGCCGGCTCGGCGGGAAGCTCCCCAATTCGTGCCATGTCGTCTCCCGAATACTTTGCTTGTGTTGCACCGCCTGGCGAAGCCACGCAGTGCAACACAAGCTTAGGACTTACGCAGTGGTGGGGGTTCGGGGCGGCTTTGCCGCCCCCGAAACTTCCTTTTTGGCTATCGCGGCCACGGCGCTGGCCGCGATAGCCAAAAAAAGAGTGATTTTGGAGGGCTTGCGCCCTCCAAGCCTCCCTCGCGAGAGGACACCGCGTAACTCGTGTAAATATATAAGTGATCCAGCGAAGAGCGAATGACAATCGCGCTAGCCGCCTGGCGGGCCGAAGCCGCCGTTGCGCGGCCGTGCCGCCGGCAGCACTACATCATCGCCCTCCTGCAGCCCTTCCAGCACCTCGGTATCGCTGTCGCCCACCAGGCCAATCTTGATCGGCACCAGCGGCGTATCGTTGCCGCGCTTCACCTGCACCTGCGGGCCGGTATCGGTCTCGCGCACTGCGCCGCTCGGCACCAGCAGCACATTCTCGCGCTTGCTGGTGATGATCGACACGGCCGCGCTCAGCCCGACGCGCAGCGGCTGCTGGGTGGGCTTGAGCGTAACCCGCGCGAGGTACGTCGTCACGTTCTGCTGGGTCGTGCCGGCCGGCGAGATATAGTCGAGCGTGCCGGGCAGCTGCTGATCGGGCAGCGCGTCGAGCTCGACCAGCGCGTCCTGGCCAACCTTGAGCTTGCCAAGGTCGGCCTCGCTGATATTGACATCGACATGGAAGGCCGAGTCGTCCACCAGCACGATCGCGGCGGTCTGCGACGCGCCGCCGGCGGTATCGCCGGCCTTGATATTCACCGCTGTAATCGTCCCGCCGAACGGCGCGATCAGCTCGGCGTGCGTGCGGCTGAGCTTGGCCTTGGCCAGGCTGGCGGCGGCCTGGGCCACGTTCGCGTCGGCCTGCGCCAGGTCGCGCTCGGTCGGCGGGGCCTTCAGCGCGTCGAGCGCGGCCTGGCGCTGTGCCACAGTCGCCTGGGCAATCGCCGCGTCGTTCTTGGTGCCGCCCAGCAGCTGGTTGAGCTGCGCGCGCGCCTGGGCGAGCTTGGCCTCGGCGGCGGCGAGCTTCTGCGGCGTAGGGTGCGCCAGCGCGTCGAGCTGGCGCTGCGCGTCGGCAAGCTGCGCCTCGGCCAGCGGCACATCGGCGGCTTCTTTCTGGCGCGCGTTATCGAAGGCCACCTGCGACTGCTGCAGCGCGTCTTCGGCGCTGTGCATCGCGGCCTCGGCCTGCACAAATGCGTCGTAGTACTGCTGGCGCTGGGCGTCGTTCACCGTGTTGGCCACCGCCTTGCCCTGCGCGGTGGTCTTGGTCGGGTTCAGCGGGTCGTTGCCGGTTTCCTGCACATACTGCCAGTTCTGCAGCGCGGTAGAGTAGCGCGACTGCGCCTGGGTCAGCGCGGCGGCCGAGCGGCTGAGATCGGCATCGGCGCGGGTTTTGGCGGCCGAGTCGCCGTCGCGGGTGATCTGCAGGTTCGCCTGGGCCTGCGTCACGCGCAGCTGGGCCGCGCTGAGGTCGGCGGCGGTAGGATTCTTGATCGCGTCAAAGTCGGCCTGGGCGGCGGCAAGCTGCGCCTGGGCGCTAGCGACATCGCTGGCGCGCGCGTTGCCCTTGAGCGCCTGGTTCAGCTGCGTCTGGGCGGCGGCGAGCTGCGCCTCGGCGGTGCGCAGGTCGGTATCCTTCGCGCCGGCCTTGAGCGTGGTGAGCGCGGCCTGGGCGCTCTTGAGGTTCGCCTCGGCCTGCAGCACCTGCTGATCGAGATCGCTCGTCTCGAGCAGCGCCAGCCGGTCGCCCTGCTTCACACGCTGGCCCTCGCGCGCCTGCACCTGGGCGATCGTGCCGGCGGTGCCGAAGTTCAGGTTGATATCTTGCGTAGGCTTGACCTGCCCGCTGCCGCTGACGCTCTGCGTCAGGTTGCCGCGTCGCACCTTGGCGGTGCTGGTGGTGGTTGTAGTGGTGCCGCCGCAGGCAGCCAGCGCCAGCGCGGCGAGCAACAGCCCGCCCACAAGGCGGGGAGGCATTCGAATGGCCATGACATCCTTCTTCACATAGGCTGCGGGTGCCGGCAGAGATCCGCACCCATTATACCGCGCCGGGCCGAAGTGTGGATAGAGCGCGTATGCGCGCTGAGCAGGCTGCCCGAGAAGCCTGTGTATCGCCAAGGCGCCAAGCCACCAAGCGGTACTGCGCTGAGCAAGCACCAACACTACAATACACGATCGTAGTGTCTTCGCGTCGTAGTGGTGACTTCTCAGGGCGCCGTCCACGTCCGGCGCGCGCTATGCGCGCCGAGGCGGAAGCACGCTGCGGGGCGGCGGAGGCAGGCCGGCTGCGCTCGCGGCGCGCAAAAACAGCGTTGAAGATACACGTAATCTATGGTAAAATACTGCCTGGTAGGCGTGCATATGAGCACGCCAATCATTTAGGCTCGTGCCTTAGCACTTAAGGGTCTTGAGTGCTAGATTGTGCAATATCGAACGCAACGCAGGGAAACGGCGATGGCAGGCGAGATGAATGAGCGTCGCCAGCTGATCCTCAAGCTGGTGATTCAAGAGTTTATCGAAACCTCGACACCGGTAGCCTCGGAGCTACTGGTGCGCAAATACGGCCTGAACGTCTCGTCGGCGACGATCCGCAACGAGCTATCCGCGCTCGAGGAGCTTGGCCTGCTGACACACTGGCATACCTCGGCCGGGCGCGTGCCCACCGACGCAGGCTACCGCTACTATGTCGAAACGCTGATGGACCGCACGCCGCTCTCGGCCACCGAGCAGCGCACCATCCGGCACCAGTTCTACCAGGTGCGCTCCGAGCTGGACCAGTGGATCCAGCTGGCGGGCGCGGTGCTGGCGCGCACGGCGCAGAACGCCTCGGTGGTGACGCCGCCGCGCGCCTACCAGGCGCGCTACAAGCACCTCGAGCTGATCGCCATCCACGAGGCCATGGTGCTGCTGGTGCTGGTGCTGCACGACGGCACCATTCGCCAGCAGAGCTTCACGATCGAGAGCGCGCGCTCGCAGGAGGATCTGAGCCGCAGCGCCGGCAAGATCAACGAGCGCTGCCACGACGCGCCGAGCGGCCGGATCGAGGATCTGCTGCAGCACGAGCAGGCCAGCGCCACACCGCTTTTCGACGACTTCGAGCAGCACGTGCTCGACCTGGTGATCAAGGCCATGCGCCAGCTCGAAGACCAGCTCAACAACCAGATCTACAGCGATGGCCTGATCGAAATGCTGAACCAGCCCGAGTTTGCGCAGGTGGCGCGCGTGCGCCAGGTGATCGAGATGCTGCAGGGCGGCAAGGGCCTCGGCTCGCTCATCCCGCGCGTGCTCGCCAGCAATGGCGTGCAGGTGGTGATTGGCGGCGAGCACAGCCGCGACGAGATGCGCGAGTACAGCGTGGTGCTCTCGCGCTACGGCATCGCCGACGAAGTGGTGGGCGTGCTTGGCGTGATCGGCCCGACGCGCATGGCCTACCCGCGCACGATCTCGACGGTGCGCTATATCTCGACGGTGATGAGCGACCTGCTCGGCGATCTGTATGGCGGCGAGACCAGCCGTACCTAAGCCGCCGCAAGCAGCCCGTGATTGTTTCGCTGTGTGCCGGCGCACACGGCAGGGCACCTACCTTACCGGCGCTGGCAACATGTACAGCAGCGCATTGCGGCACAACGCCACCGTGTAAGGCCTGTGTATATAAAGGTGAGAGCGATGACAGAGGAGCAGATGACTCAAAACGACAACGCCACGCCCAACCAACCCGACGCGGGCGTAGCCGATACGGCCGCAGCGCCCGGCGAGCTCGAAGCGCTGAAAGCGCGCGTCGCCCAGCTTGAAAAAGAATCGGCCGAGAATAAAGACCAGTGGCTGCGCGCCGTAGCCGACTATAAAAACTTCAAGCGCCGCACCGACCAGGAGCGCGCCGACTTGATCCGCGGCGCCAGCGCCGGCCTGATCCTCAAGCTGCTGCCGGTGCTCGACGACCTCGAGCGCGCCATGGGCAGCGTCACCCCCGAGGTGGCCGCGTCGGCCTGGTACGGCGGCTTCAAGCTCATCCCGCAGAAGCTCCAGGCCGTACTGGAAAGCGAGGGCGTCGCGGCGATCCAGGCGCTCGGCCAGGACTTCGACCCGAACTTCCACGAGGCGGTGATCTACGAGGCTGCCGGCGATGGCCAGGGCGGCAAAGTCGTGGGCGAGCTGCAAAAGGGCTACATGCTGCGCGAGCGCGTGCTGCGGCCGACGATGGTAAAGGTTGGGCAGGAATAAGAACCTAGAACCAAGAGCAGGTAGCCTCAGGCTAGCTCGCGGTTCTTTCTAGGAGCAGAGCATGGCAAAAGTAATCGGCATCGACCTGGGCACTACCAACTCGGTCGTGGCGGTGATGGAGGGTGGCGAGCCGGTGGTGATCTCGAACGCCGAGGGCAACCGCCTGACCCCGTCGGTGGTGTCGGTCAATAAAGCCGGCGAGCGCCTGGTGGGCCAAGTCGCGAAGCGCCAGGCCGTCACCAACCCTGAAAACACGATCTTCTCGGTGAAGCGCTTCATGGGCCGCAAGCTGAGCGACGCGTTCGTGCAGCGCGACAAAGACCTGGTGCCCTACAAGCTGGCCGGCGCGCCGAACGGCGACGTGCGCGTGCTGCTGAGCGGGCGCGACCACTCGCCGCAAGAGGTCTCGGCCATGGTGCTGCAGAAGCTGAAGGCCGACGCCGAGGCGTACCTGGGCGAGACGGTGACGCAGGTGGTGATCACGGTTCCGGCCTACTTCAACGACAGCCAGCGCCAGGCCACCAAAGACGCCGGCAAGATCGCCGGGCTCGAAGTGCTGCGGATCATCAACGAGCCGACCGCCTCGGCGCTGGCGTACGGCCTCGACAAGCAGGGCAAAGACGAGACGATCGCCGTCTACGACCTGGGCGGCGGCACCTTCGATATTTCGATCCTCGAGCTGGGCGACGGCGTGTTCGAGGTCAAGGCCACCAATGGCGACACGCACCTCGGCGGCGACGACTTCGACCAGCGGATCATCGACTGGCTGGCCGACGAGTTCCGGCGCGAGACCGGGATCGACCTGCGCGGCGACCGCACGGCGCTGCAGCGCCTGAAAGAGGCCGCCGAGAAAGCCAAGATGGAGCTTTCGTCGGTGCTGCAGACCGAGGTGAACCTGCCGTTCATCACCGCCGACTCGAGCGGCCCGCGCCACCTGAACATCAACATCACCCGCGCCAAGCTCGAGCAGCTCACCGGCGACCTGATCGACCGCACGATCGCGCCGGTGCGCCAGGCGCTGGCCGACGCCGGCCTGCGGCCGAACGACATCGACGAGGTCATCCTGGTGGGCGGCCAGACGCGCATGCCCGCCGTGCAAGAGGCCGTGCGCAAATACTTCAACCGCGACCCGCACAAGGGCGTGAACCCCGACGAAGTCGTGGCGATCGGCGCTGCAATCCAGGCCGGCGTGCTTGCCGGCGATGTGAAAGACGTGCTGCTGCTCGACGTGACGCCGCTCACGCTAGGCATCGAGACGCTCGGCGGCGTGATGACGCCGCTGATCGAGCGCAACACCACCATCCCGACGCGCAAGAGCCAGGTGTTTTCGACGGCCAGCGACAGCCAGGCCAGCGTCGAGGTGCACGTGCTACAGGGCGAGCGCGCCGAAGCCCGGCTGAACAAGTCGCTCAGCAAGTTCGTGCTCGACGGCATCCCGCCGGCGCCGCGCGGCGTGCCGCAGATCGAGGTGACGTTCGACATCGACGCCAACGGTATTCTGAACGTGCACGCCCGCGACAAAGCCACCGGCAAAGAGCAGCACATCACGATCACCGCGTCGTCGGGCCTGAGCGACGACGAGATCAGCCGCATGGTGCAAGACGCCGAGGCCCACGCCGAGGAAGACAAGCGCCGGCGCGACATGATCGGCGCGCGCAACAGCGCCGACAGCCTGTGCTACACCGCCGAGAAGACGCTGCGCGACGCCGGCGAGAAGGTGCCGGCCCAGCTGCGCACCGAAGTCGAAGACAAGATCCGCGCGCTGCGCAACACGCTCGACAGCGACGACGTCACACTGATCCAGAACCGCTCGGCCGAGCTGAACGTGGCGCTTCAGCAGGTCGGCCAGGCGATGTACCAGGCCGGCGGCGACGGCGGCACCAGCGACGAAGACGTGGTCGAGGGCGAGTACCGAACGGAGTAAGTTCTGAGCGCTGCGTGTTGAGCGCTCGACGAGGCAGCCCAGCACGCAAGCGCTCAAAACTCAAAACTGAGGATGGTTATGGCGGCAAAGCGTGACTACTACGAGGTATTGGGAGTCGCACGGGGCGCCTCGCAAGACGATATCAAAAAGGCGTTTCGCCGTCTGGCGCGTCAATATCACCCCGACATCAACAAAGAGCCCGGCGCCGACGCCATGTTCAAAGAGATCAACGAGGCCAACGAGGTGCTCTCCGACCCTGAGAAGCGCGCGATGTACGATCGCTTCGGCCACAGCGGCATGAGCGGCTCGCCCGGCTTCGACCCCTTCGGCGGCGCTGACTCGCTCGGCAGCATCTTCGAGACGCTGTTTGGCGGCGCGGCCGGCGGGCGCCCGTCGCAGCGCGGCCCGCAGCGCGGCGCCGACCTACGCTACAACCTGGCGATCAGCTTCGAAGAGGCGATCTTCGGCGTCGAGAAAGATATCGAGTTCCGCCGGCTCGAGGCCTGCCCGAGCTGCCGCGGCAGCGGCGCCGAGCCCGGCACCGAGCCGGTGCGCTGCCCCAAGTGCGGCGGCCTCGGCGAGATCCGCCAGCGCGCGCCGATCTTCAACATGGTGACGGTGACTACCTGCGACCAGTGCCGCGGCGAGGGCACCGTGATCGCCATCCCCTGCAAGGAGTGCCGTGGCGACGGCCGCGTGCGCCAGCCGCGCTCGCTCAAGGTCAAGATCCCGGCCGGCGTCGACGGCGCCTCGCAGATCCGCATCACCGGCGAGGGCGAGGCAGGCCCGCGCGGCGGCCCGCACGGCAACCTGTATGTCGCGCTCGATGTCCAGCCGCACGAGTATTTCGTGCGCGAGGGCAACGACATCCTGCTCGAGCTGCCGCTGAATATCGCCCAGGCGACCCTCGGCACCGACATGGACGTGCCGACGGTCGACGGCACCGAGCGGCTGCGCATCCCGGCCGGCACTCAGAACGGCGCTACCTTCCGCATCGCGCGCAAGGGCGTGCCCTACCTGCGCGGCAGCGGCCGCGGCGACCAGGTGGTGGTGACGCGGGTTGTCGTGCCGACGCGCCTGACCGACCAGCAGCGCCGGCTGTTCCAGGAGCTTGAGAAGTCGCTCGAGCCCGAGCAGATCGGCGGCCAGCAGGACGAAGGCTTCTTTGGCCGGCTGCGCAGCGCACTTGGCCTGTAGCTGGCTCCGGCATGTACGGGCGCGATCGATCGCGCCCGTACGCTTTTATTGTTGGCTTTGTGGTGCGGTTGCCGCCGCGACCGCACCACAAAGCCAGATGTGTCACCCCCTCCCCTGTCATACCAAATCCGGCTGATCGCTTGGATTATGGTGGGGTTCGGGGCAGCTTCGCCGCCCCCGAAATTTTTTCGGCGGCGCCCGGCTTCGCCGGGCGCCGCACAAGAAAACACAAGTAATCAAACGGAGTTGGTATCAGGGGGGAGGGGTCGAAAGACGTTGCACCAGCCCTGAGCTCGCAGCGCGATCGGAATGAAAGCCTGCCGAAGATATGCTATACTATGCGCCAACATGAATAGCCGAATGACGGGCGTGGGAGAGTACCGCACTGCGGTCGCCGAAGGAGCAAACCGGGCGTAGCCATCGCCCGCGCGAAACTCTCAGGCCCACGAACTGCGCCCCGACGGCACTCTGGAGAGCCGCGCGCCGCGCGGCACCGAAGGAGTAACCCGCTACCAAGAACCAGGAACCAGGAGCGGCCTCGCAGCTTGTGCCGGCTCTGGGTTCCTTGCTCCCGGTTCTTCGCTACGGGGAATCTCTCAGGTTCGCGGACAGAGTTCAGGCAATTGGCCTGACGCTGTTCGCGTTTTTGATTCCAGGGCGACGCTCGATGCACCACCGCTGGCGACTGATCATCGACCTACCTGCCGACGGCGCGACCAATATGGCCCGCGACGAGGCGCTGGCGGTGCTCGCCGAGGGCGCTGCGCCGACGCTGCGGCTGTACGCCTGGCAGCCAGCCTGCCTGTCGCTCGGGCGCTTCCAGCGCAGCCGCGACCTCGACCGGGCGGCTTGCGCGAGCGCCGGCGTCGAGGTGGTGCGCCGGCCCTCGGGCGGGCGCGCGCTGCTGCACGACGCCGAGCTGACCTACGCGGTGATCGCGGGCGAGCACCACCCGCTGCTTGGCGGCCAGTCGATCCTCGCCAGCTACCGCGCGATCAGCCTGGCCCTGCTGGCGGGCCTGCGCCGCCTGGGCGTTGCGGCCGAGCTGACGCCGGCCAGCAGCGAGCGCACGGCAGCGGCAGGCCACTCGGCCGCCTGCTTCGACGCGCCGGCCAGCTACGAGCTGACGGTTCGTGGGCGCAAGCTGGTGGGCAGCGCCCAGACGCGCCGCGCCGGCGCCATCCTGCAGCATGGCGCGATCCCGCTCGCGCCGCACGCCGCCCGGCTGCCCGCACTGCTGCGCGGGCTCCCGGCCGACCTGGCCGACCGCATGATCGCGCTCGACCAGGCCGCCGGCCGCGCGATCGGCTTTGGCGAGCTGGCCGAGGCCGTAGTGGCGGGCTTCGCCGAAGCCTGGGGCGTGGCCTTCGAGGCCGGCGAGCTTTCGGGCCGCGAGCGCGCGATCGAGCGCGAACTGCGAGCAGAGAAATACACCAGCGACGCCTGGACGTTCGGACGCTAAGCGAAGCCGCCGAAGCGAAGCGCTCGCGGGGCTTCTGGTATAATCGGTTGCACCTTGTGCAACACAGCGAAAGGAGAAAGCTTGATGACCACTTCGGCGCCACTCAAGCGAACACCGCTGTTCGAGCGCCACGTGGCCCTGGGCGCGCGGGTGGTCGAGTTCGGCGGCTGGGAGATGCCTGTGCAGTACAGTGGCATCATCAGCGAGCACCAGGCGGTGCGCAACGCCGCCGGCCTGTTCGACATCAGCCACATGGGCGAGATCGAGGTGCGCGGCCCTGGCGCGCTGGCATTCCTCCAGCACATCTGCACGCAGGACGTGGCGGCGATCGGCGTAGGCATGGCGAACTACTCGCTGCTGTGCCACCCCGACGGCGGCATCGTCGACGATGTATTCGTCTACCACCTGCCTGGCTACTACCTGGTGGTGGTGAACGCATCGAACGCGGCTAAAGACTTTGCGTGGATGCGCGAGCACGCGCACGGCTTCGACGCCGAGCTGACCGACACCTCGGACGCGACGGCCATGCTGGCGCTGCAGGGGCCTGCCGCCGAGGGCATCCTGGCCCGCGCCGCCGGCGCCGACGCCGCCGCGCTGCCGTTCCACGGCGTAGCCACGGCCACGCTGCTCGGCGACATCCCGGCAATCGTCGCGCACACCGGCTACACTGGCGAAGATGGCTTCGAGCTGTTTGTAGACAACGCAGGCGCCGTGCGGCTGTGGGACGAGCTGCTCGCGCTCGGCGACGACGCCGGGCTCAAGCCCTGCGGCCTGGGCGCGCGCGACAGCCTGCGCTTCGAAGCCTGCCTGCCGCTCTATGGCCACGAGATCGCCGACGACATCAACCCGTACCAGGCCAAGCTCGGCTGGGCCGTGAAGCTCGACAAAGGCGCCGACTTCGTGGGGCGCGACGCGCTGGCGCAGGCCAAGCAGGCCGGCGTGGCGAGCAAGCTGGCCGGCTTCGAAATGATCGACCGCGGCATCGCGCGCGGCGGCTACGCGATCTGCGACGCCGACGGCCAGCCGATCGGCGTGGTGACGACCGGCATGCCCGCGCCGACACTTGGCAAAAACCTCGGGCTGGGGCTTGTGCCAGCCGCGCTCGCCGCCGAGGGCAGCGAGGTCTTCGTGCTCGTGCGCGAGCGGCCATTGCGCGCCCGCGTCGTCAAGACGCCGTTCTACAAGCCACGATACAAAAAGTAAGCCTTCGGCATCGCGGCGCTCGCCAGCACGCCGCACACTTTCCCGACACTTGCTGCTGGCTGCCGACACTCGCCATCGACGAGCGATGAAACAAAGGAGCGCGATTATGTCATCCAATATTCCCGACGACCTGCAATACACCAAAACGCACGAGTGGATCAGGATCGAGGGCGACGAGGCCACGATCGGCGTCACCGACTACGCGCAGCATTCCCTCGGCGACGTGGTGTTTACCGAGCTACCCGAAGTAGGCACCAGATACGATGCCGAGGCCAGATTTGGCACGATCGAGTCGGTGAAAGCCGCGTCGGAGATATACCTGCCCGTGGCCGGCACGGTGATCGCCGTCAACAGCGATTTGGACGCCGAGCCCGAGCTAATAAACGAAGATTCGTACGGCGACGGCTGGCTGATCAAAATCAAGGTAACCCCAGGCGTTGGCGCGCTGATGAGCGCCGATGCGTACAGTAGGTACCTGGAGGGTCTCGAAAATTGATGCGTGCTGAGTGGTGAGCTGTGTGCTCCGAGTAGCCCACAGCTCACAGCTCAAACTGGAGTAAGGGATGTCTCACTATATTTCGATCACCGAGGCCGAGCGTGCCGAGATGCTGGCGGCGATCGGGGTTGGTGCGGTGGCCGACCTGTTCGCCGACGTGCCAGCCGAGGTACGCTTCCCCGAGCTGAAGCTGCCGCCGGCGCTCTCCGAGATCGAGCTACGCCGCGAGCTTGGCGCGATGGCGAATCAGAACGCCAACCCCGGCAGCCACAGCATGTTCCTCGGTGCAGGCGCCTACAATCACTTCGTGCCCAGCGCGGTCGACCAGATCCTGCGCCGGTCGGAGTTCTACACCGCCTACACGCCCTACCAGCCCGAGATCAGCCAGGGCACGCTCCAGGCGATCTTCGAGTACCAGAGCCTGATCTGCGCGCTCACCGGCATGGACGTAGCCAACGCCTCGCACTACGACGGCGCCACCGCGCTGGCCGAGGCGGCGATCATGGCGGTGAACTCGACGCGCAACCGCCGCACCATCCTGGTGCCGCCCAGCGTCAACCCGCAGTACCGCGCGGTGCTGCGCACCTACCTGCAGGGCACGGGCATCCGCGTGCGCGGCGACGAAAACCCCGCCGCGACACTGGCCGAGGTGCTGGCCCAGGCCGACAGCAGCACCGCTGCGGTGCTGGTGCAGAGCCCCGACTTCTTCGGCACGCTACACGACCTCAAGCCGCTAGCCGAGCAGGCCCACGCCGCCGGCGCGCTGCTGGTGGCGCACTTCGACCCGATCGCGCTGGGCTTGTTTCAGTCGCCCGGCGAGGTCGGCGCCGATATCGCCACCGCCGAGGGCCAGCCGCTGGGCATCGGCCTGAACTACGGCGGGCCATACCTGGGCATCTTCGCGTGCAGCGACAAGTATGTGCGCAAGCTGCCCGGCCGCCTGGCCGGCGCCACCCTCGACGTCGACGGGGCCGTGGCCTACGTGCTGACGCTCCAGGCGCGCGAGCAGCACATCCGCCGCGAAAGCGCGACCTCGAATATCTGCACGAACCAGGGCCTGATGGCGCTGGCCGCAGCGGTGTATCTCAGCCTGCTCGGCCGCCAGGGCCTGCGCCGCGTCGCCGAATTGTGCTACCACCGCGCGCACTACGCCGCCGCCGCGATCGGCGCGCTGCCGGGGTACAGCGTGGAAGATCGCGGGCCGTTCTTCAAAGAGTTCGTGGTGCGCTGCCCGCAGCCCGTCGCCGAGATCAACGCGGCGCTGCGCGAGCACGGCATTGTCGGCGGCTACGACCTGGCGCGCGACTACCCGGCCATGCCTCACGCGATGCTGCTATGCGTCACCGAGATGACCAGCAAGGCCGAGATCGATGCGCTGGTGGCCGGGCTGGCCGCTGTATCGTAGGCGCTCGCCGGCCATAGGCAGCGCTGCGCCGAGGGTAGATCGCCAGGGGCGCGCTGCGCCCTGCATGCTATGACACTGACCACTGAACAGCTGAGCACCATCCTGCGGCGCGCGCTGCCCGACGAGCAGCTGCGCGAGGCCCGCGCGCTGCCCGGCAGCCGCTACCTGCTGGCGCTGGCCGGCGGCGAGCAGCTGCAGGTGCAGGCGTACGCCAGCGCGGCGGCGGCGGCCAGCGCGGCGGCGGCGCTGCGGCGCTTGCGCGGCGAGATCGACCTGCCGATTCCGCAGCTGCGCGCCAGCGACCCCGACGGCGCGACGGTCGGCCAGCCCTACCTGCTGCTGAGCGATCTGCCGGGCGAGCCGCTCGCACAGGCGCTCGGCCGCATCCCCGACGACGCGCTCTACCAGCTGGGGCGCCGGCTGGGCGCGATTGCCGGCCGGATACACCGCCTGGCCTGCGATAGCTACGGCGCGCTTGGCGGCAGCGGCCACACCGCCGCCAACGAGCACGACTACGTGCTGGCGCGCGTCGAGCGCGCTACCGGCCACTGCGCCGAGCTTGGGCTGCTCGACCGGCGTAGCGGCGCCGCGCTGCTCGGCTGGTTCGCGCGCGAGTTTGTGCCCACAGGCCGCCAGCCCGCCCTGGTGCACGGCGGCCTCGGCCCGCACACCCTGCTGGTGCGCCAGGGCGACACCTCGGGCACGCGCGGCGCCTGGCGCGTCAGCGGCGTGCTTGGATGGGAGACGGCGCTGGGCTGGTGCCCGGCCTGGGAGCACGCGACCTGGCTCGACACGATCGACGAGCCGCGCTACTTCAGCCTGCGGGTTGGCTACGGCAACGGCTACGACGAGCAGAACAGCCGCACCTACGAGCAGGTGCGCGAGCATGTGCTGGCGCCCTACCGCCTGCTGCTGCTGCTCGATCGGATGCAGGCAGCCCACGCCGCCGGCGATATCGCAGGGTGCGAGCGCCGGCGCAGCGTGCTGCGCGGTCTGATGGAGTTTCTTGATTTAGACACTCGCTAGGCCGCTGTGCCTAACGAGCGTACATGAGTGATACACTATGAACACATACGAGCCGCCGATTTTCGAGCTTTCGGCGCCCGGCAAAATCGGCGCAAACCTGCCGGCCCTCGACGTACCGGCCGCCGAGCTGCCGGGCGAGCTGCTGCGCCAGGACAACCTGGCCGCAATGCCCGAGCTTACCGAAACCGAGGTCGTGCGCCACTTCACCCGCATCAGCCAGCGCAACTACTGCATCGATACCGGAATGTACCCGCTCGGTAGCTGCACAATGAAATACAACCCCAAGATCCACGAAGAGACCGCGCGCTACGCCGGGTTCGCCGGCGCGCACCCGCTGCAGGCCCCCGAGCTATCGCAGGGCGCGCTCCGGCTGATGTACGAGCTGCAGGAGCTGCTCGGCGAGATCTCCGGCTTCGACGCGGTGTCGCTCCAGCCCGCGGCCGGCGCGCAGGGCGAGTTCACCGGCGTGCTGGTGTTCCGGGCCTACCACCTCAGCCGCGGCGACACCGAGCGCGTCGAGATCCTGGTGCCCGACTCGGCCCACGGCACCAACCCCGCTACCGCCGCGATGGTCGGCATGAAAGTGGCCGAGGTGAAAAGCGACGCGTATGGCAATGTCGACCTCGACGACCTGCGCGCCAAGCTTTCGCCACGCACCGCCGGGCTGATGCTCACCAACCCCAACACGGTCGGCATCTTCGAGCAGCACGTGCGCGAGGTTGCCCAGATGGTGCACGAGGCCGGCGGCCTGATGTACGGCGACGGCGCAAACTTCAACGCCATCCTGGGCATTGTGAAGCCCGGCGCGGTTGGCTTCGACTTTATGCACTACAACCTGCACAAGACGTTCACGACCCCGCACGGCGGCGGCGGCCCCGGCTCGGGCGCGGTGGGCTGCACAGCCGCGCTGGCGCCGTTCTTGCCCGGCCCGCGCGTTCGGCTACAGCAGCCAGCCGCAGAGGGCGCGCAACCCAGGTACGAGTTCTTCGAGCCCGAGCAGAGCATCGGCCGCGTGAAGTCGTTCTGGGGCAACTTCGGCATGCTGGTGCGCGCCTGGACCTATATTCGCACGCTGGGGGCGGCCGGCCTGCGCGAGGTGAGCGAGACGGCAGTGCTGAACGCGAACTACCTGCGCGTCAAGCTGCAGGGCACCTACCCGGCGGCCTACAACCGCACCTGCATGCACGAGTGCGTGCTGAGGGGCCAGATCGCCGAGGCGCCGCAGGCTCGCACGCTCGACATCGCCAAGCGGCTGATCGACTACGGCTTCCACCCGCCGACGGTCTACTTCCCGCTGATCGTGCCCGAGGCGCTGATGATCGAGCCGACCGAGACCGAGAGCAAGCTCAACCTCGACGCATTCGTCGCGGCCATGCTGAAGATCGCCGACGAGGCCCGCAGCGATATCGAGATCCTGCACCAGGCGCCCACCACCGCGCCGGTGCGCCGGCTCGACGAGGTGCGCGCCGCGCGCCAGGCAATCCTCAGGTACGACGCTGCAAAGTTCGGCAAGCTGCGCGAAGAGGGGGCTGCGCACGCGCGCGAGCTGGCCACGCCAACCGTATAGCGCACCTTGATCACCTTCTGTGTGCGGTGCCCTGCCCGGCGAAGCCGGGCAGGGCACCGCACACAGAAATCGAACCCCGCACAAACCACGTGATCGGCTGGATATGCTACGCCAGCATGCGCTCCTGCACCATCCCGCGTATCCCGGCGGCCTGGCTGATGATCTCGACCACCTCGCGCCGCGCTTCGACTTCGTGTGCAAAATCGAGCTGGTCGGTCTCGATCGTCAGCACCGGGCATAGCTCGAAGCGGCGCAGCCACTCCTCGTAGCGCCGGTTCAGCTGCGCCAGATACTCGGCCGGGATGGCGCGCTCGTAGGGCCGCGAGCGCCCGTTGATACGCTGCAACAGCGTCGGCACGCTGGCATGCAGGTACACCAGCAGCGTCGGCGGGGTCAGGCTGCGCACGAGCGACTGGAACAGCCGGCGGTAGGTGCGGAAATCGCGGTGAGAAAAGATCCCCTGCTCGAGCAGCCCCTTCACAAACACCTCGTAGTCCTCGTAGATGCTGCGATCTTGGCATACCGAGGTCGGCGTGTCGCTGATCTCGAGGTGCTGCTCGTAGCGCTGCGATAAGAACCAGATCTGTGAGTGAAAGCCCCAGCGCTCACGATCGGCGTAGTAGTCGTCCAGGTACGGATGATCCGCTACCAGCTCGTAGTACGGCTGCCACCCAAATTCCTCGGCCAGAATCGCGACCAGCGTGCTTTTACCCACTCCAATATTCCCAGCGATGCTGACATGCTGGCGGCGGGCTGGGCGCAGATGATCCACGAGCGCTCTCTCTTTCCGCCGGATCAGCGCGATACGGCGGGCTCAGGCTGGCGATCCGAGCGGCCATTATACTACCTTGCCCCGCCGCGCTTGCGGGGGCACGAGTTGTGCGCCCACGCCACAAAGAAACTTCAGGGCGGCCTCGCCACCCCCGAACCCCCACGTACAGCGAATGAACAGCCGGATCTCGCATCGCTCGGTCGTGAACCAAGGCAGCTCGCGGCAATCTGTCATCAAACTGTAGCCCGGCCACAGTAGCGCCCACTTCCAGCATCGCATATAATAGGCCCTGATATGCCAGGGCCACCTGTTCCCAGCAGGCTGGCCGCGCGTGCCCAGCTTCGACTGTGGAGGAACTGTTGCCAACGTCGCAGACGAGCCAAAGCCGCACTCAGACGGTCGCGCTCGCCAACGGGGGCGTATCGGCCGATACCATGACGGCGCTGCATCAGTTCGCCCTCGACCTGAGCGCGCGCCGCGATCTGAACGACCTGCTTGCCCACGCCATCCTCGCAGCCGCCCAGCTTACCGCATCGCCACACGCCACGCTCTTGCTGCTCGACCCGGCCGGCGAGCGGATCTGCTACCGCGTGGCGCTCGACAACGGCAACCTCGCGCCGCTCGACCTGGTGGCCCGCCCGATGATGCAGCGCGGCCTGGCCGGCTGGGTGGTGCGCGAGCGCCGCGCGGCGCTGGTGCGCGATACCAACCACGACGCGCGCTGGCTGCCGGCCCCGGGCCTGGGCGATCTGCGCTCCGCGATCGTGGCGCCGATCGTGCACGGCGACGCCGTGCTGGGGATCATGACGCTCGGCCACGAGGCGCCGTACCACTACCACGCCGATCACCTGAACCTGCTCGAGCTGCTGTGCGCGCCGATCGCGCTGGCGATCGAGCTGGCGCGCCTGGCCGAGGCCAGCGAAGCAGCACCGGCGGCCGGGTTTGCCCCGCCCGCGCGCCTGCACGCCCCGCCGGCCGAATATGATGCGGTAGCACTGGCGGCCCAGCTGCGCGGGCTGTGCGCTGCGGCGGCCCGGCACGCCCCTGCCGGGTTTGACGATCTGATCGCGCCATTCTTCCAGGCCGCCGCCGCGATCGTCCAGCGCCACGGTGGCACGCTCGCCACGCTCGACGGCGATACGCTGCTGGCGGTGTTTCATTCGCGCGCCGAGCGCATGCTTGGCGCCGCCAGTGCGGCGCGCGAGCTACACGAAGCCACGCAGCGGCTGCGCACAGCCTGGCACCTGCGCTTTGGCCTCGCCACCGGCGCGCTCGATATCGGCATTGCCAGCGGGCCGATCACAATCGGCGCACTGGCGATCGGCCAACCGGCGACGCACGCGTTCGGCGGCGCGATCGAGCTGGCGCGCCGCCTCAGCGGCCTGGCCCGCGGCGAGATCTTGATCTCCGAGCAGGTCGCCGCCGCGCTTGGCAGCGCGCCCGGCCTGGCAGCCGAAGCTCAGCCGCCGCTGACACTGCGCGATGGAGTGTGCCAGCCGATCTTTCGGCTGCGCGCGCACCCGCCGACCGAGCAGGCCCGCGCATAGCCGCCCGCCCATCGTCTCCGGCCCGATACACGACTGGGAGAGAGCACCTTGAACGAACCATCTACCGCCGAGATACGCATTGATGCGCTGACAAGGATCACCGAGGCGATCGAGACCGCCGCGACACTCGACGAGCTCTTGCTGCTGGCGCTGCGCGAGCTGTCGCTGCTGTTCGACCTGCCGCGCGGCGGTGTGGCGCTGCTCAACGACGACGGCAGCGCCGGCCAGGTTGTGCGCGAGTACCCGCCGCAGGCCGACCCGGCAATGCCACTGCAGCCCGCCGACCTGGCGTTGATGCACGGCGCGGTCAGCCGGCGCCAGCCGATCCAGGTCCACGACGACGAGCACGCCGACCAGTCGCCGCGCGCGCTCGAGCTGCTGCGCTCGTACGGCCTGCGCGCCGCGCTGCTCATGCCGCTGATCGCCCAGGATCACGCGATTGGCATGCTGGCGCTCGGCGCCACCGAGCCGCGCCAGTTCGCCGTCGACGAGATCGCGCTGGTGCGAACGCTCGCCAGCCAGCTCGCCGCGGCGATCTCGGCCTTCCGGATCTACGACGAAGCGCAGCGGCGCAACCAGGAGCTGAGCACGCTCAACGAGATCGCCTCGACAATCACCTCGACGCTCGACACCAGCGAGGTGTATCGGCTGGTGGTGCAGCGCCTGAATGCGTACTTCAACGTGGAGGCCGGCTCGCTGCTGCTGGTGGAAGAGAGCAGCGGCGACCTGCGCTTTGTGATGACGATCGAGGGCGGCGAGGCGAAGCTTGCCGGCGTGAAAGTACCCATGGGCCAGGGCGTGGTCGGCGCGGTGGCCACCGGCCGCCAGTGGGAGATCGTGCCCGACGCCCAGAGCGACCCGCGCTTCTACCGCAAGATCAGCGAAGACCTGGGCTTTGTCACCAAGTCGATCCTGTGCGTGCCCATGATTGCCAAGGGCCGGGTAATCGGCGTGATCGAGCTGCTGAACAAGCTCGACGGCCAGTTCACGCCCGACGAAGCCGAGCGATTGATGCGCATGGCCGCGTTTATCGGCGTGGCGATCGAGAACGCGCGCCTGTTCCAGCAGGTGGCGAGCGGCCGCGACCGGCTGGCGGCCATCCTCAACTCCACCGCCGACGGCATCCTGATGACCGATATGCACGGCAGCGTCCTTACGGCCAACCCCATGGCCGCCGAGCTGTTCGGCGCGAGCGAGCAGCAGCTCACCGGCCGCCCGCTCGACGAGCTGCTGCGCTCGCTGCACAGCCGCGCGCGCGAGGTCAACACCCGGTCGCGCGGCGACAGCAATGGCGATGCCGAGACGCCCGTGCACGTGAGCGATATCGAGCTTGGCGGCACGCACCACCGCTTCATCCGCCACCTGAGCATGCCGGTGCGCGACGCCGACGGCGCGGTGTACGGCCAGCTCGCCGTGTTGCGCGATATCACCCAGGAGCGCGAGCTCGAGCAGATCCGCGACGACTGGACGAGCATGCTGGTGCACGACCTGCGCGCGCCGCTGACGTCGATCATGAATGGCGTGATGATGGTGAAGCGCGGCATTGGCGGGCCTGTCACCGAAGCCCAGAACGAGCTGCTCGAGATCGCCCACCAGGGCAGCCAGGCCATGCTCGAGCTGGTGAACAACCTGCTCGACATCTCGAAGATGGAGCAGGGCCGCATGACCATCGACCTTGAGCCGGTGGCGCCCTACACGATCATCGACCAGGCGCTCGACCGGCTACGCGTATCGGCGCGCAGCAAAAACGTCGATCTGGCAACCTGCATGGCGCTCAACCTGCCGCTGATCGACGCCGACGACGATAAGATCGTGCGCGTGCTGCAGAACCTGATCGACAACGCCATTAAGTTCTCATCCTCGAGCACCAGCGTCACCGTGGGCGCGCACGCCTACGGCGCCGACCACCTGCTGCCCACCGACACGCCGCTGCATCCGCCATTCGCCGACGGCGAGTGGATCGTCTTCTGGGTGCAAGACCGCGGCATGGGCATCCCGGCAGCCTACCACGAGCGTATCTTCGAGAAATTTGGCCAGGTGCGCGGCCGCAAGGTGCGCGGCACCGGCCTTGGCCTGACTTTCTGCAAGCTCGCCGTCGAGGCCCACCACGGCCGGATCTGGCTCGAGAGCGAGGAGGGCGTGGGGAGCGTGTTTGCCTTTGCGCTACCGCGTACCCATACCGACGAGCGCTGATATTGAAATACTTTACAGTTTTGTCATAATTCGGGTGGCTTGATTCGCGTCATCGGTTCGTATATAATGTGGCTACCCTCTGGTTACCTACTAATGTGTGTAAAACTATCGCATGTCTGAGGTAGTTTGTTGATAGGCCGCCTGCTACAGTTGATCCGCTCGCATATCCGCTACAAGATCATCATGCCATACCTGGCACTGACGATCTTCGTGATGCTGGCTGGCGCGGCGATTGTTCTGTTTCTGGTGGCAGCCAACGCCCAGGACGTTCTCACGAACCAGCTGGCGAACAACGCGCGGATCGTCAGCGCGACGCTGGTCGAGCGCGAGCAGAACCATATCAACTTCCTGCGCCAGGCCGCTTTCGCCGGCGGCAGTGCCGAGAACGCCACACCGTCGGTGGCGGCGGCGCTGGCCAGCGGCAGCACCGATACGGTGTCGCGCACGCTCAAGGTGTTCTACCTCAGCGGCATCAGCAACCCGACGCTCGACATCGACCGGCTGATCGCCTTCGACCGCAACGGCCAGTCGCTGATCGACTGGCAGCGCGTGAAGGACGACCCGCTCGAAGAGCCGTACCGCAACGCCAGCACCGACCTGACGCCCATCCGCGATGTCAAGCGCATCATCAGCAACACGCTGGTCGACGGCGCCGACAAATTCTCGGGCCTGATCCAGTTCGGCAACGACCCGCAGCCGCATTTCTATACCGTGGTGCCGGTGAAGCAGGGAAGCACCGTGGTAGGCGGCCTGATGATCTCGATCAAGATCGACCGGCTGCTGACCGCGCTGCAGCGCAACACTCAGGTGCCGATCACCACGTTCTACAACCTGAAGGGCGAGGCGCTGGGCACAACATTCATCCCGCGCGCCGACCTCGCCAGCCTGAACCTGCGCCCCGAGGTCATCGGCGCGCTGGCAAACAACAACGCGCAGTCGGTGATCAATACCGAAAACAAGCCCAACACGCCTTCGTACTTCCCCAGCACCATTCAGCAGCGCGATTACCAGATCGCCTATAGCCCGCTCTACATCCAGAACAAGCTCACCGGCTACTTCTCGGTCGGCCTGCCGACCGACTTTCAGGTCAACTCGATCCGCATTAACCGCACGGCGATCAGCCTGATCGCGGTAGCGCTAGCGCTCGGCTCGATCGTGCTGGGCTACTACATCGCGCGCAATATCACTCGCCCGCTTTCGGCGCTCGTCGATACCGCCGACGCGGTGACCGCCGGCAATTTTGCCCAGCAGAACATGCCGCAGTCGGACGACGAGATCGGCAGGCTGGCCCAGGCGTTCAACCAGATGACCGGCCACCTGCTGCACCTGTACCGCACCAGCCGCGACCTGAGCACCGCGATCGAGATCGAGCCGGTGCTCGACGCGACACAGCGCGCGGTGGCCGAGTTTGTGCCGGGCACCGAGGTGCTCGCGCTGATCGACGACCGCGGCATCTGGCGCTACCGGCTGCGCAGCGCCGCAGCCGCGCCCGTGCTGGCACTGCGCAACCTGCGCGTCGCCCCCGGCGACCCGCTGATCCGCGACTTGGCGCGCGGCCTGCTGCCGCACCTGCTCGACTCGTCGAGCGAGCCGCGGCTCGACGCGCTTGGCCTCGGCGACGTGGCGGGCTTCCACAGCCTGATGCTCACCCCGCTGGTGGTGCAGGATGTCGTGGCCGGCGTGCTGATCTTCGGCCATGCCGCGCCGGGCGCGTTTGAGGGCGTCAACGCGCCAACGCTCTCGGCTACCGCGAACATGGCCGCCAGCGTGCTGTATAACGCCATTCTGTTCGACCGCGTCCACGACGAGGCCAGCGAGCGCGAGGCCATTCTCAAGTCGATCGCCGATGGCGTGGTGGTGTGCGACCAGCAGCGCAATATCATGCTGGTGAACCGCACCGCCGAGCAGATGCTGAACCTGCGCGATTGGCATATTGTGCGCCGCAACTGGAACGACATACCGCTCGTGCCGGCGCCGGCCGCCAAAGATATGTTCGGCAACGACGTGGCAAACCTCAACCACTACGAGCTTGGCGACCGGGTGATGAGCATCAATAGCGCGCCGGTCATCGGCGAAAACAACGAAAGCCTCGGCGAGGTGATCGTCCTGCACGACCTTTCGGCCGAGGCCGCCGTCGACCGCGCCAAGACGCGCTTTATCGAGCGCGTGTCGCACGAGCTGCGCACGCCGCTCACGCCGATCTGCGGCAGCGCCGACCTGCTGCTGCGCGGCTACCTGGGCGAGCTGAACGCCGATCAGCGCGACTACCTCGAGGTCATTCGCATGCGCTCCGAGCAGATGCGCGACCTGGTGAATAACTTCGTGATGATCGCCAGCATCGAGGCGAATACGCTGATCACCGAGCCCGAGCCGCAGGATGTGTGGGTGGCGATCGAAAGCGCCCTGGCGCCAATGCGCAGCGCGTTCCTGAAAAAAGGCATCGACATTCACCTCGACTTGCCCGACACGCTGCCGCCGGTGCACGCCGACCGCCAGCAGCTGCAGATCGTGCTTACGCAGCTGCTCGATAACGCCCGCCGCTATACCATGAAAGGCAGCGTGACAGTGCGCGCGCGCCATGTCCACGACACAGTGCAGATCGACATCGTCGACACCGGGCCGGGTATTTCAAGCGAAGAGTTCACCCAGCTCTTCACGCGCTTCCATCGGGTCGAGGGTAATAATTCGCCCGAGCGCGGCGGCGGGCTGGGCCTTGCCATCACCCGCCAGCTCGTCGAGCGCCAGGGCGGGCGAGTGTGGGCCGCCAGCACCCCCGGCCAGGGCAGCACGTTCAGCATTGCACTACTGGTAGCGAATGAGCACGCAGACGTCGTTGCCGAACCAAACAAAACCGAACAATCAGCGTGACCCGCTGCGCTGGCTGATACCAGCGGCGTTGCTGCTGTTGTTTCTGGCAATTTGCTGCGTTGGGCAGGTTGTCATTGTGCTCCTGTCGCCGCGCGACCAGGCTTCGAACCTGAACTTGCTCTCCAAAAAGCTCGCCGATTACCGCCCCTGGCTGATAAACCTGCAGCTGCCGCCGATCGCGCCCGAGGCCGCCGCAGCCGAGGCCGCCGATCGCGCAACCGCCGCCGCGCTCGCGACGACCAGCCCCACGCCGCAGGCCGCTGCGGCTATTCCCACCGAAGATGTGATCGTGATCGCCCAGCCCGAAAATGCGCCGACAGTCACACCCGGCGTGGTTGTGCTCATACCCGAGCCTACCGTCACACCACGCCCGACGATCAGCGGCCCGACCGATACGCCAGTGCTCGGCACAGTTCCGCCCGATACGGCGGTTCCAGTGCTCGACACGGCCACACCTACCAGCCAGCCAGTGCAATCCAGCACCAGCACGCCAACCAGCACACCGCCGCCGCCTACGCTGGTGCAGCCGAGCAGCACGGCCACAGCGGCCACAACACCCACCAATACGCCCGCGCCGGCCACTAGCACGCCGCGCCCGGCGACCGATACGCCGCGCCCGCCCACCAGCACGCCGGTGCCGCCAACCAGCACACCCGCGCCGCCGACCGACACGCCCGCGCCGCCGACCGACACGCCCGCGCCGCCGACCGACACGCCGCGCCCGCCCACCAGCACGCCGCGCCCGCCCACCAGCACGCCGACGATCACTAACACGCCGTCGGATACGCCAACACGCACCAATACGCCGACGCCGAGCATTACGCGCACGCCGAGCATTACGCCGACGCCGAGTAGTACGCTCACACCTACGAGCACGCCGACGCCGAGCAATACGCTCACGCCCACGAACACCAACACGCCGACGGCATCGCCGACGAGCACCAACACGCCAACCAGCACCGATACGCCGACCAGCACGGCGACCGATACGCCGACCAGCACGGCGACCAGCACGCCCACGCCCACGAATGTGCCAGGATGCGGCGCGCAGGCGGGCATCTTCAAGATGGGCAAGCGCACCCTAACGCCAAGCGTGGTAGCAGGGCAGCCGGCGACATACGAGATCTGCATCTTTAATCGCAGCGGCGCTCCGCAGACAATCAGCTTCGCCACCGACAGCTTCCCGCAGCAGTGGAGCTACCTCAGCTGTAGCTCATCGGATCCGGGCAACATCCAATGCACCAGCGATGGCCAACCAAACGGCGGCACGGTCAGCTGGGGGCCAAGCGGCGGCGGGCAGTACATACTGGCCGACGGCGCGGACCTGGCATTGACGGTGACGGGAAGCTACAGCGCTGCCGGCTCGTGGTGCAATGCGCCGGCCAACTACACGCTCAACTTGGCTGGCGGCGGCACACTCAAGGGCACGGATACAGCGTGTGTGGTGGTGAACTAGCCGCTCGTGCTAGTTCAGGCCCCAGGCCACGAGGTAGGCCAGCGCGCCCAGGCACAGAAACGAGCCGTAGGATATATACTGCGGCACGTTTGGCCGGCCGGCGGCGCGCAACGCCAGCAGCGCCAGCGAAAACAGCCCGGCCAGCACCATGCCATAGAAGATCGCCGGCATCAGGCGCAGCAGGCCCAGCGCCGCGCCAATAAAGATCGCCAGGTAGACATCGCCTAGGCCAAATGGGACGGCCGTGCTGGGGAATAGCAGCCGCGCCAGCGCGAAGAAGATCGCAAACACAAACCCGGCCAGCAGCGCGCCAAGCAGGGCATTCAGAAAGCTGTGGTGCGGGATCGCAAATGATACTGCCAGCGTCGCCAGCGCCGCTCCCAGGATCACAAAGGTGTAGATCGAGCGGTGCAGCCAGTCGATCGCCCCGGTGAGCACCAGCACCAGCGCCACAAACGCCAGGTAGAAGAACGACGTGGTTAGCCCGTAGCGCAGGTGGAACAGCACCAGCGCTGCGGCGACAAGCAGCTCGTTCAGCGGGAAGATCCAGTGCAGCGGCCGCCCGCAGCAGCGCCCACGCCCACCCTGCGCCAGCCAGCCGATCAGCGGCAGCTGCTGCCACCACGCCAGCGCGCGGCCGCAGCGGGTGCAGTGCGCCGGCCCACCCAGCCCGCGCTCGCGCGGGAGCCGAGCCACCACCCTATTCACCAGCGCACCGAGCGCCAGGCCAGCGACGCCGACCGCGATATTCGTGAGGATACTCGTAAGATCCATAGCGCTTCTCATACCAAATTAGGCTGAACACTTGCTGTACGGAGGGTTCGGTGGCGGCTTCGCCGCCACCGACTTTCTTTGTGATGCCCTGCCCGGCGAAGCCGGGCAGGGCATCACAAAAGAAAGTGATCAAACGAAGGAGGGCCATAGCCCCGCGCACTCCCCTCAAACAGGCTCTCCGGCGAGCATAGCCGCGCGCATAGCATCAAGCGGCGCTGGTAGCCCCGTCCAGCGCTCAAACGCAAGCGCGGCCTGGCGCACGAGCATGCCCGCGCCGTCGAGGGTGCGCGCCCCGCGCGCCGCCGCGTCGCGCAGCAGCCGGGTCGGGCGATAGACCATATCGAAAACCAGCGCGGTAGCGGGTATCAGCTCGGCGGCGAGCGGGCTCTCGGCGTCGTGCCAGCCCAGCGAGGTCGCATTGACGATCAGGCCGGCCTCGGCCAGTGCGGCGGGCAGGTCGGCGTCGTCGGGCGCCATGGCGAACAGCAGCGGATCGGCGTCGGCGGCGGCCAGCACATCGCCGAGCAGCTGCTCGGCCTTCTCGAGCGTGCGGTTCACCACCACCAGCCGCCGGATTCCCGCCCCCACCAGCGCAACCGCCGCCGCGCGCGCGGCCCCGCTGGCCCCCAGAATCAGCGCGGCGCCGCCTGCCGGGTCGTAGCCCGCATCTTCGCGCAGCGTCGCCAGGCAGGCCGGCGCGTCGGTGTTGGCGCCAACAAGCGCGCCATCGGCCGCGTGGACGATCGTATTGACTGCGCCGATCGCCGCCGCCGCCGGCTCAAGCCGGTCCAGCAGGTCGATCACGGCGATTTTATGTGGCAGCGTCACATTCGCGCCCAGCACGTGCGCGGCGCGCAGGCTGGCCACGCGCGCGGGCAGTTCGGCGGCGGCAGTGGGCCACAGCTCGTAGTGCGCGTGCAGCCCTAGCCGCGCGAAGGCGGCATTATGCAGCCTGGGCGAGCGGCTGTGCGCCACTGGGTCGCCGATCAGGCCAGCCAGCTTAAGCGTATCGTCGGTCATCGTCTCAGGGCTTGGGGCAGGCCAGGTACTCCTGCTCGTAGCGGTTGAACTCGTCGAATGTCGTGGCGAACTTGTGCGTACCGGGCTTCTCGCACGAGGCCACGAAGTACAGGTAGTTGGCCGACTCGTCGGGCTGTGCCGCGGCGCGCAGCGCGTCGAGGCCAGGCGTGCTGATCGGGCCGGGCGGCAAGCCGCCGTTGGCGCGCGTATTATAGGAAAAACCAGGCGTATTCGCGCCGACATTATTAATCTCGTCGGCGGCCATTGTGTCGATCTTGGGCCACCAGTTGCCCTTCTGGCCCAGCAGGTACTGCACCGTTGGGTCGGAGCCAAGCTTGCCGCCGCCGAACTCGCCCTGGTTCTCGGGCTTCAGGCGGTTCCAAAACACTGCGGCGATCAGCGGCATTTCGCTTTTTTCGGTAGCCTCGCGCTGCACAAGCGACGCCATGGTGACGATCTTATGCACATCGGTTTCAGGCACGCGCACGGCGGTTTCGAATGTCTGGTACTGCTCGTCGAAGCGGCCGAGCATGGTCTCGATCACATCGGTAACAGTGGCGGTGCTGGCCAGGCGGTAGGTGTCGGGAAACAGGTAGCCCTCGAGCGAGGCGCCGGCAGGCAGGCTGCTCAGGCGGAAATGGGTATTTTTAAAGGCGGCGCCGTTGCGCGCCAGCGCAAGGAATTCCGACTCGGTGACATTTGGGAGCCCGGCGCCGCCAAGCTTTTCGGCGATCTCTTCGAGGCGCAGGCCCTCGATAATCGTCACCTGCACCTCTTCGATCTTGATACCAGTCTGCAGCGCGGCCATGATCTGGCCCATGGTCATATTCGGGCGCAGCATGTAGTGGCCAGCGCGCAGCTTGCCATCAAAGCCTTGGGCACGCACCAGGTAGGTGAACAGCTGCGGCAGGCGGATCAGCCCTTCGCCCCGCAGCTTTGTCGCAATCGTGCTGGTCGAGTCGCCAGCGTCGACCACAAATTCAACTGGTGTAGCGTCATCGCTCACCGGGCTGCGTACCTCGCGCAGCACCAGCGAGCCAAGGCAGGCAATCATCAACGCGACGAGCGCCACCCCAAGAAACAGGGCGCGCAATGGCTTAGCCAACGAGAACCTCCACTATATTACAGGACTTACGCGGTCGCCTGCGATATCGGCCTGTTCTGCCTGCGGCAGCGCTGAGATGTTGGCGCTTTGCGCCAAAATCTCAGCACCATAGATGAAAAGTACCACTCTGCCGAAGGCAAAAACGCGCGCCGCGTAAGTCCTATATATTACACGAGTTATGCGGTCGCCCGCGTCGTTGACTGATTCTGCCTGCGGCAGCGCGGAAAACCGCACGCAATGCTGCCGAAGGCTGAGGGCGCCAACAGCGTAAGTTCTCTATATCACGGCGTCGGCGTCGGCGAGCTGGCCGGCGTGCCGCCCGAAAAATCGGCCGGCGTGTCGTCGACCGGAACCGTGCCGCCTGGCTGCGATAGCAGCGAGCGATTGACCCAGCCTTCGCCATTCGCGCTATTGATCTTCGACGACGCGGCGTAGCGCGTGCCCAGCCGGATACGGTACCACTGGCCGTCGGCGGTGCTGGCCAGAAACACGATCTCATCGCCCTCGCTGATCCGGCCAATCACCGCGCCGTTAGCGACTTCGGGCAGCGCACGAACATTCGCCGCGGCGCGCACCGTGCCTACCAGCTGGGCCAGCGGAGTAGCCGTAGGCTCCGGCGTCGCGCTTACGCCCGGCGTCGGCTGGAGCGAAGCGGTATCGGGGCGGGCAGTTGGTGCCGGCACTGCGAGCACGCTTGGGTCGACAACCTCGAAGCCGACCTGCCTGAGCTGTGTGCGCAGGTCGCCAATCACCTTCCAAGCGACGATCAGCGCCACCAGCATCAGCACGCAGGCTACCGCAGTCTTGATCAAGTCGGCGCCGCGCAGCAGCATGTTCTGGCTCTGCATGTGGTTCAGCGCGCTCCGGGCCGCGCCCGCCACCGGCTCGCCCCAGCTGGTTTTGCCGCGGTCTTCGCGCGCAACCCGCCGCAGCTCAAGCAGCGCGCGCGCATCGCCCACCACTGCCAGGGCGCGCACCGCGCTCCAGCGCACATTGCTGTTCGGGTGGTGCAGCGCTTCGAGCAGCGGCCCGGCCGCGCGGCCATCGCCGATCTGGCCGAGCGCCTCGGCGGCGCGGTAGGCCACCAGCCAGGGCCGGTTTGGGCTCAGCGCCTCGTTGAGCGCGGGAACAGCGGCTGGCCCAAGCGCCACAAGGTCGTCGACGGCGCCCTGGTGCAGTGGGTTGGCGGTATCGCCAAGCGCCGCAATCAGCGTAGCAACGCGCTCGCGCGCAGCCTGCTGAGCCGCGCGGGCTTCGGCACGGCGCGAGTGCGGCGGTGTCGATATGCCTTTGCCAAGCGGCCGGGTAGTAGCGGGGGCGCCAACCACCACCTGGCCCACCTGTGTATCGTCGGTGGCGCCAGCGCGCTCGGCGGCGGGCGGGTACTGCCCCGGCCCGGTGCCATTGGCCGGCGTATCGGCGCGTGTATCCTGATCTTCCATGTGTTCCCTGAGCTATGTTGGCGCCAGCCGCGCGGGCCAGCGCCGAATAATCGCTTCCAGTATCGCCGCCGCCGCCTGCTCTTTGGGCTGGCGCGGCAGCCGCTGCGCGCCTTGCGCGTCGAACAGCGTCACCTCGATATCGTCGTGGCCGATGCTGGCAACCGCCTCGTTGGCGATGATCATGTCCAGCCCCTTGCGCTCGAGCTTCGACAGCGCATAGGCCGCCAGGTCGTGTGTCTCGGCGGCAAAGCCAACCTTCACGAGGTCGCGCCGGGCCGCCAGGCCAGCGAGAATGTCGGGGTTACGCACCAGCCGCAGCAGCATCTCGTCGTCGTCGCCCTTTTTAATCTTGCGCTCGGCGCGCTCGGCCGGGCGAAAATCGGCCACCGCCGCATTCATGATCAGGAGATCGGCGCCCTCCACCGCAGCATACACGGCATCGCGCATCTGCAACGCCGTCTCGACGCGCACCAGATCGACGGCGGGCGGCGGCGGCAACGCGGCCGGCCCGGCCACCAGCGTCACCTGCGCGCCGCCATCGCGCGCGGCGCCGGCCAGCGCAAAGCCCATGCGCCCCGAGGCGCGGTTGCCGATAAAGCGCACCGGGTCGATCGGCTCGTGGGTGCCGCCGGCGCTCACCACAACGCGCCGCCCACGCAGCGGGCCACCGGCGCGGCCAAGCAGAGCGCGCGCGTGGCCCTCGATCACCGCCGGCTCGGGCATGCGCCCCAGGCCCACCTGCGGCTCAGCCATGCGGCCAAAGCCAGGCTCTAGCACGGCCACGCCACGCTGGCGCAGCGTGGCAATATTCGCCTGCGTGGCTGGGTTGGCGTACATTTGCGGGTTCATGGCCGGGGCACACAGCACCGGCGCGCTGGTGGCCAACACCGTCGTCGTCAGCAGATCGTCGCTCAGGCCGGCGGCAATTCGCGCGATCGTATTTGCGGTAGCAGGCGCCAGCACCACCAGATCGGCGCGGCGGCCCAGCGCCACGTGGCCCACCACGCCATCTTCGGGCAGCGCCCACATATCGGCGAGCACCGGCCGCCCGGTGAGCGCCTGAAACGTCGGCGCGCCCACAAACCGTTGCGCCGCCTCGGTCATGATCACATCGACTAGGGCGCCGCCAAGACTCAGGCTGCGCGCTAGCTCAGCCGCTTTATATGCCGCGATGCTGCCGCTCACACCCAGAATAATCTGCTTGTTGGCGATTACATTCATTGATTTGCAGCAAGAATCACACCAGCGTCGGCGCATTGTAGCATTGCGATGGGTCAGCGTCAATTGAGCGGCACGGTTGAGAAATCCTAATATTTAGTTATCGTTCCTTTCCTCACAAACTAACCGCCCCTGCGTATCATGCCATAGTCACAAGTACGATTCAGGGCCAGCAGCCCACTCGAAAGGAACAGATACCACTATGGCTAAGCAACTTGCCTCCGACCTAATCTCTCGCCGCAATTTCCTCAAAGGCGCATCGTTGGGTGTTGGGATACCGGTGGTTGGCACAGTGCTAGCCGCCTGTGGCAACGCACCGGCCACCGCGCAAAGCCCCACGGCCATGCCCGCCGACCATAATATGACCACTGCGCCGCAAGGGCAGGCCGGTGGCGGTATGACCGCCGACGAGATGGATGCGCACCACGAGGCCGGCATCAAGGCGTTCCTGGCCGGCAAAGAGACGACAACCAAAGGCAACCAGCCGCTCGAGCCCAAGATGGACGGCGATGTCAAAGTGTTCGAGCTGACCAGCAGCGTCATCCAGTGGGAATATGCCAAAGACCAGAAGGTCGAGGCCTGGGTGTACAACGAGCAGCTGCCCGGCCCAGTGATCCGCGTCACCGAGGGCGACAAGGTGCGCGTGGTGCTTAAGAACCAGCTACCCGAGAGCACCGCGATCCACTTCCATGGCGTGCTCGTGCCGAACAACATGGACGGCGTGCCGTTCATCACCCAGCCGCCGATCAAGCCCGGCGCGAGCTTCACCTACGAGTTCACCATACGGAACTCGGGCTCGCACATGTACCACTCGCACCACAATGCCACCAAGCAGGTCGGCAAGGGCCAGCTCGGCGCGTTCATCGTCGACCCGAAGGACAAGAGCAAGGACTTTGCCTATGACGTCGAGCACCTGATGATCCTGAACGATCAGGTGGGTGGCTTCACAATCAACGGCAAGGGCTTCCCGGCCACCGAGCCGGTGGTGGCGAAGAAGGGCCAGAAGCTGCGCATTCGCTACATGAACGAGGGCCAGCTGATCCACCCGATGCACCTGCACGGCCTGCCGCAGCTGGTAGTGGCGAAGGACGGCTGGCCGCTACCGCAGCCATATATGTGCGATACGCTGAACGTGGCGCCGGGCGAGCGCTGGGACGTGATCGTCGACTGTACCGAGCCAGGCGCGTGGGCCTTCCACTGCCATATCCTCTCGCACGCCGAGGGCGACAACGGTATGTTCGGCATGGTCACCGCGCTGGTGATCCAGGAGTAGCTCTCCCCTCGGTTTAGCTTGATCTATTTCTTTTGGGTATGTCCCGCCCGGCTTCGCCGGGCGGGACATACCCAAAAGAAATTTCGGGGGCGGCAATGCCACCCCCGAACCCCCACCATACAGCAAATGTTCAGCTGAATTTAGCCTCACACCAGGTCAAGGCGAGCCGGGCAGCGCGACGATCTGGCGGCGCACCAGGCGCAGCGCGCGCTGCAGCCCTTCGGCCAGCGTCGAATGGGTGGTGACGCCGCGCAGATCAACGCCCAGGCCCACCAGCGTCTGGGCTATTTCGGGCCGCACGCCCACCAGGATCGTCTGGCAGCCCAGCAGCCGGGCCGCGTCGGCCGAGCGGATCAGCTGCATCGCCACATTCGTATCGACAACCGCAGTGCCTGTTATGTCGACAAGCACTACCTCGGTGCGCTCGCGGATGATCGCATCAAGCTCGGCGGCGAGGATGCGCTCGGCGCGAATACTATCGATCGAGCCAATCAGCGGCAGCACCAGCACCCCCGGCAGCAGCGGCAGCAGCGGCGCCGAAAGCTCCATCACCGTGGCTTGCAGCACCTGCTGCTCGGCCATCAGCCGCTGCAGGTCTTCGATCGTCTGCTGGCGCACCTGGAAAACCCGCGCAGTATCGAGCGCGACCGCGACGCGGTCGCCCAGCCGCGTGAGCAGCTCGACGCCCGCGGCCGTCGGCGCGGGCCGAGGCGCCTCAAGCGCGACAAAGCCGACGCGCTCGGTAAACGCTAGCGGAACAATCGCCGTATGGCCAGCTGCCGCAAGGCTGCGCAATGGCGCCGGCACCGTGGCCGACATCGGCCAGCCCATCCAGTACACCCCACCCTGAGCTTCACATTCGGCCAGCAAGCTTTGAAAGCTCGCCTCGTCGATCGCCGCACCGGGCATCTGGCCGACACGCTGCCGGTCGAGGCCCTGCCAAGCGCCGCTATGGTAGGTTGCCGCGCCATACTGCCATAGGCTGCCGCCGGCATAATCGCCCAGATCGCAAAATGCCTGCAGCGCCAGGCCATACAGATCAAGCGCCGGCAGATCTGGGCGCATCGCATCGATCAGGTTGAGCAGCGTCTCGAGCTGTGTAAGCTGCTGGTGAAGGCTGGCGATCTCGTCCATACCAACTCCTTAAGCCATTGCATTGGCCTGGCCACCGCCGCTAGTGTAGCAGGCACACGATTTGCTATACCCTGAATCATGACCGCACTCTATGCCAGCAAGACGCGCCCTGCCGAGGCCGACCAGCTGCCAGACTACTGGCGGATGCTCCATGCCTACCATTGCTCGCGCCAGGACGAGCTGCGCGCGATCGTCGCCACGCTACCGCTGACGCCGAGCGCGCGGGTGCTCGACCTGGCCTCGGGCGACGGCTGCTACGCCGGCTGGCTGGCCGAGCGCGCCGGCCAGGTGATCGGCGCCGACGCCTCGCGAGCATACATTGAACTGGCGCGCCAGCGCCTTGCTGCCCGGCCTCGCGCCGCGAGTGTTGCATTTCAAGCCTGCGACGCGGCGGCGCTGCCGTTCGCCGACAATACATTCGACCTAGCCTGGTGCGCGCAGAGCTTCTACAGCCTGCCCGACCCCAACACCGCGCTACGCGAGATGATCCGCGTAACCCGCCCAGGCGGCACGGTGGCCGTGCTCGAAAACGACACGCTGCACCAGATCATCCTGCCCTGGCCAGCCTGGCTCGAGCTGGCGGTACGCCAGGCCCAGCTCGAAGCGCTAGCCGATCGCCACCCCGGCGCCGAGCTTGCGAAATTCTATGTCGGGCGCAACTTACGCGGCGTGTTTCAGCAGCACGGCCTGGAAGCATGCGAGCTACGCAGCTACTCGGTCGATCGCCACGCGCCGCTGAGCGCCGACGAGCTGCTGTTTCTGCGCGGTTACCTGGCCGATCTGCGCGAGCGCGCGTGGCCGCGCCTGGCCCCCAACGCGCGCGCAGAGCTCGATTGGCTGATCCAGCCAGATTCGCCGGGATACCTGCTGCGCCGGCCCGATCTGCACCTGGCGCACCTCGAGCTGCTTGCGCTTGGACGCAAACCCCGCACCTATGGCGCAGCACCGAGCGATTGAGCGCTGTTCGACGCGAAGCGCAGGAACAGCCGCACACAGAGCTGAGTTCCATGCTGCCGCGCACAAAAGTACAGCATTGAGAGAGCCGAACACCACCACTGCGTACATCCCAAGAATATCAGCAGGCGGCGCTTCCGCGCAGGCCGGCTAAGGAAATTATACGACGTTTGCGCAAGCAAGCGCGCGGCGGCGCTGGCCGTGGCCGCGCGATTTGCCGCTACGCAGTGCGTCGCCCGGTCGTACTGCGCCCCTCGGGCACGCGCCCAAAGCACCTCCTACGCTTAATGAGCACTTAACAAATGCTTGTGAGTGATTTAACAGAGCTTCTCTATGATAGCACCATCGCCGATGAGCTGTTTCGGCGGGTGACCCACAACGTGGATGCCTGTGCGCACCCGTATGGTACGCACTCAATCGTAGTAAATGGAGGAGTCTCGTGATCACCACTCCCAAACGCTGGCTGGCCCTGGTGCTTATGCTGGTGCTGATTGTACCCGTGTTGGCCGCATGTGGCGGCTCGGGCACCGCAGATACGCCAACCAACGCCCCGGCTGCTGCGCCCACTGCGGCCGCCGCCGCGCCCACCGCTGCCGCCGCCGCGCCCACCGCTGCCGCCGCCGCGCCTACTGCCGGCAGCGCCGCGACCGGCAGCTTCAAGGCGCGCGATGTGACAGCGAAGCTGACCGGATCGGGCGCCAGCTTCCCCGACCCAATCTACCAGAAGTGGATCAAAGACTACAAAGCGGTTGCATCAAATGTCGAGATCAACTACCAGAGCGTTGGCTCGGGCCAGGGCCGCAAAGATTTCTTCGGCGGCGTCACCGATTTTGGCGGTAGCGACAAATTCGCCAGCAACAACGAGCTGAAGGCCGCGACCGACCCGACCACCGGCACGCTGAAAACCGACGTGCTGCACATTCCGACCGTGCTGGGCGCGGTGGTGGCCACCTACAATCTGCCTGGCGTCAGCAAGCTCCAGTTCTCGGGCGAGACGCTGGCCGGGATCTTCCTGGGCACGATCACCAGCTGGAACGACCCGAAGATCGCCGCCGACAACCCCGGCGTGACGCTCCCCGACACCGAGATCGTCGTGGCGCACCGCTCCGACGGCTCGGGTACCACCAGCATCTTCACCAACTACCTGAGCAGCGTCAGCCCGGAGTGGAAGTCGAAGGTCGGCGCGGGCGACACCGTGCAGTGGCCAGTGGGCCAGGGCGGCGAGAAAAACCCCGGCGTGGCCGCGATTGTGCAGCAGACCGAAGGCGCGATCGGCTATGTGGAGCTGATCTACGCCGCCGCGAACAACCTGCCCGAGCCGGCGATCAAGAATGCGGCCGGCAAGTACGTGGCCCCAACACTCGAGAGCGTGAGCGCCGCTGCGCAGGGCTTCCTGGCCAAAACGCCCGACGACCTGCGCGTGAACATCGTCAACCCGCCCGAGGGCGAGAACGCCTACCCGATCGCCGGCTACACCTGGGTGCTGGTTGCCAAGGAGCAGAAGGACGAGGCCAAGGCCCAGGCGCTGACCGATTTCCTGTACTGGGCGCTGACCTCGGGCAGTGAATCGGCCAAGGCGCTGAACTACGCGCCGCTGCCCGACGAGATCCGCGAGAAGGCAATCGCCAAGCTAGGCCAGATCAGCGTAAACGGCAAGCCGGCCTTCACCATGCCCAAGTAGCGCAGCCAGCACGGCTGCTGGATCTGCTGCCTACGGCGGAGCGGTACTTTCCCATCGGCATGCGCTCAGCGTTCGCTCACTCCACGCGCAAACGCTGAGCGCACCCGGCGACCGAGTACCACGCTGCCGCGGGCGCATTTCGGCTTTACGCGGCGCGCATTTCGTCTGAGGAACGACGCACGTGCGGTCTCAAGTCTAAGAACTTACGCAGTTGCGCTGTTCGGCTTCCCGAAGCCGTGCATGGTGCCTGCGGCAGCAAGGTACTTTTTGATCATGGTGTGCGGTTTTTCCGCACGGAGCGCGGAAAAACCTCACACGTCCAAAAGGAAAATACCGCTCTGCCGAAGGCTAAGCACACCAACTACGTAACTCCTAAGTCTAATGAAAAATGAGCCATTGTTGATCTTGCTGGCAATCGAACGTCATCATATAGAGGGTTGGTATGGCACAAGTTGAACGCCTGAGCACCTGGCAAGCTTTTCAGCAGCGCACCAAGCACGGCGACGTGATCTTCTGGCTGCTGACGCTTTTCTTCGCCCTGCTGGTGATCGCGCTGGTGGCGGCGGTGGGATATGTAACCTGGATGGGCTCAAGCGAAGCGCGCGGCCGCTTCGGCCTGAGCTTCTTGCTGCAAACCGGCTGGGATCCGAACGCGCAGAACTTTGGCGCGCTGCCGGCGATCTACGGCACACTGATGTCGTCGGGCATCGCGCTGCTGCTGGCCGGGCCGCTTGGCATCCTGATCGGCATTTTCTTATCGGAGCTGTGCCCGCAGCGCCTGAGGAACCCGCTTTCGTTCCTGGTAGAGCTGCTGGCGGCCATCCCCAGCGTGATCTACGGCATGTGGGGCGTATTCGTGTTCGTGCCGTTCTTCCGCAGCTGGGTAGCCGCGCCGATCGCCAAGGGCGTGGGCAAGAGCTTCCCGCTGCTGAGCGGGCCGGTAGCCGCCGGGCGCGGGCTCCTGGTGGCCGGGATTATCCTGGCGATCATGATCCTGCCGACGATCGCCGCGATCACGCGCGACGTGCTGGCGGTGGTGCCGAACCACCAGCGCGAGGCCATGCTGGCGGTCGGCGCCACTCGCTGGGAGATGATCCGCAGGGCGGTGCTGCCATACGCGCGCGCGGGCATCATCGGCGGGCTGATGCTGGGCCTGGGCCGCGCGCTTGGCGAGACCATGGCGGCGCTGATGGTGATCGGCAGCGTGAAAGATAAGATCAGCCCATCGCTGTTTGGTGGTGGCATCACAGCTGCTTCGCTGGTGGCCAGCGAGCTGCCGAACGCCAACGATAGCATGCACGAATCGACCCTGATCCTGATCGCCCTGGTGCTGTTCGGCATCACATTATTGGTCAACGCGCTGGCACGCCTGATGGTATGGCGCGCCGCGCGCGGGCCAGTCGGGAGCGCGCGCGCATGATCACCCAAGCGCCTAACTATCGCCGGCGCAAGCTGGCCGACCAGCTCATGCGCGGCCTGACCATCGGCGCGACGCTGCTCGCGCTGGTGCCGCTGTTTCTGATCCTCGGCTATGTGCTGGTGCGCGGCGCCAGCGCGCTCAACCTGGCCTTCTTCACCCAGGCCTACGAGCCGCCGGTGGTTGAGCTGAATGGCGCGGTCGGCAACGCCGGCGGCGTGCTGCACGGCATCATTGGCTCGCTCATGATCGTGGGCATCGCGCTGCTGATGGCGCTGCCGATCGGCATCCTAGCGGCGGTGTTTCTTTCGGAGTACCCCAGCAACAGCATCGCCACCGTGGTGCGCTTCTGCACCGATGTGCTGAGCGCGGCGCCCTCGATCGTGATCGGCGTGGTGGCGTATGTGCTGATCGTCCAGCGCACGCACCAGTTCTCGGCGCTGGCCGGCAGCGTCGCACTGGCCGTGCTCATGATCCCGGTGATCACGCGCACCACCGAGGAGATTTTGAAGCTCGTGCCGAGCACCATGCGCGAGGCGGCGGTGGCGTTGGGCGCGCCAAAGTGGTGGCTAACGCTGACGGTGATCCTGCCCACCGCGCTGAGCGGGATCGTCACCGGCGTGCTGCTGGCATTCGCACGCGCCACCGGCGAAACTGCCCCGCTGCTGCTGACGGTGCTGGGCAACAATAACGTGAGCTTCAAGCTGCTCGAGCCAATGGCAGCGCTGCCGCTGCTGACCTACAAGTACACCGATACGCCGTTTCCAGCGCAGAATACCCTGGCCTGGGGCACCGCGCTGGTGCTGACGCTGCTGGTGCTGACCGTCAATATTACCGTTCGCTGGGCCACCCGCCGGCGCATGAAATAGCCACGTGCTAGCTACTACAACACAAATACTATGAATACACAACACGTCACTCTTCAGCGCCTGACGCCATTCTACGGCCCCGTACAGGCGGTGCAGCCAGTCGATGCGAGCATCGCGGCGCGCGCGATCACTGCGATCATCGGGCCGTCGGGCTGCGGCAAATCGACGGTGCTGCGCTGCATCAACCGCATGCACGAAACCCTGGCCTACGCGCGCGTCGAAGGCCAGGTGCTGCTGGGCAGCCAGGATATCTACGCGCCCGGCGTCGAGGCTCAATCGGTGCGACGGCGGATCGGGATGGTCTTTCAGCAGCCCAACCCGCTGCGGATGCTCTCGATCTTCGAGAATGTCGCGATTGGCATGCGGCTAGAGGGGCTGCCGCGCAACGTCGTCGCCGAGCGCGTCGAGGCCAGCCTGAAGGCCGCGGCGCTGTGGGACGAGGTGAAAGACAAGCTCGGCCACTCGGGCCTGGCGCTCTCGGGCGGGCAGCAGCAGCGCCTGTGCATCGCCCGCGCGATCGCGCTGCAGCCCGAGGTGCTGCTGCTCGACGAGCCCTGCTCGGCGCTTGACCCAATATCGACCTATAAAATTGAGGAGCTGCTGATCGAGCTGAAGCAGAACTTCACGATCGTCATTGTGACCCACAATATGCAGCAGGCCGCCCGCGTCGCCGACCGCACCATGGTGTTCATGGTCGATCGCACGCAGGCGCGGCCAATCGGCGTGCTGGTGGAGGAGGGCGAGACCAACCGGATCTTCACCGCCCCGCGCGACCCGCGCACCGAAGAGTATATCAGCGGACGAATAGGCTAGGAGAGAGCAGGATATGAGCGAAATGCATATGCCGGCGCGCACGCTGCCGCGCACAGTTGCGGTTGGCGCGCTCGATCGCGAGCGCGGCGCGGCCGATCAGCTCGAGCAGAAGCTGGAGGCCCGAAACTTCCACTTCTACTACGGCGCGTTTCAGGCGCTGCGCGACGTGAGCCTGAGCATGCGCGAGCGCAGCATCACGGCGATCATCGGGCCGTCGGGCTGCGGCAAATCGACGTTTCTGCGCGCGATCAACCGCATGCACGACGCCACCCCCGGCGCGCGCGGCGACGGGCAGCTGCTGCTCGACGGCCAGAACATCTACAGCGCCACGACCGACCCGGTGCTGCTGCGGCGGCGGATCGGCATGGTCTTCCAGCGCCCGAACGCCTTCGCCAAGTCGATCTTCGACAATGTCGCGTATGGCCTGCGCGTGGCCGGCTGGAGCAGCCGCCAGCGCATCGCCGAGCGTGTCGAGCAGGCGCTGCACCAGGCCGCGCTGTGGGACGAGGTGAAGGATCGGCTGGCCGGCTCGGCGCTGGGGCTCTCGGGCGGGCAGCAGCAGCGCCTGTGCATCGCCCGCGCGATTGCGCCGAACCCCGAGGTGCTGCTGATGGACGAGCCGTGCTCGGCGCTTGACCCGATCGCCACGCTAAAGATCGAAGAGCTGATGATGGACCTGCGCCGCGAGTACACGATCGTGATTGTGACGCACAACATGCAGCAGGCCGCCCGCGCCTCCGACGAGACCGTGTTTATGCTGATGGATCCGGCCACGCGCGCCGGCCAGCTGATCGAGTTCGGCCTGACCAACCAGATCTTCACGCGGCCGCGCGACAAGCGCACTGAGGACTACGTGACCGGGCGTTTCGGCTAGCTGGCCTCGGCCGTGTGCGTACAGAATTGCGCGAACCGGTGGCAGTGCCACCGGTTCGCGCTGTTTTGCTGGCGCATCTGCACCGCGCAACTCGTGCTATTCAGCGAACAGCTCGGGCATGCGCTCGCCATAGTACGCGCCCAGGCGCTGCTGTGTCTCGGCGCGGGTGCGGCGGTACGCCTCGCTGGCCAGCCGGTGGTCGATCACCGCGTTGCGGCGCTCGGTCTCGCAGCGGGCCGCATTGCCGATCGCGGCTTCGAGCGCCGTACAGCTGTGGGCGATCTCGTCCTGGCGCTCGCCCGCAACGCTGGCGGCGGCAAGCAGGCGCCGCAGGTCGGCCAGCAGCTCGCTGGGGGTGCTATCGGCCTCGGCGCCGCCGCGCGAGAGCAGCTGAACCGCAGGCGCATGCTCGCCGCCGTGCTGCTCGATCAGCCGCCGCAGCGTGCGCTTATACAGCCGCCTGCCCGCCACCTCGCACTCCCAGCGGCGCGCCAGCGCGGCGCGCCAGGCGGCTACCGCCTGCTCGCTGCGCGCGTAGGTTTGTTCGAGCTCGTGCTGCCGGGGGATGTGCGCGGCCAGCAGCTCGTCGGCGAAGGGCAAATCGCCGCGCAGCTGCTCGAGCGTCGCGATCAGGCGCCGCGACTCGGCCAGGGTTTCCGTCGGGGCCAGCGTGGTGTTCATGCCCGGGGTCTCCTCTCCAATCGTGCGTTCCGAACCTGATCATAGCCGCATATGGCGCCCGCGTCTATAGTACTTGCGTCGCCTCTGGCCATGGGCCGGGTGCTTGACGCGGCGCGCGCGGCGTGCCTATAATGGCGCTGCATGTTGCCGATGTTCGCGCCGGAGCGACGATGAAAACAGTGCTGGGCTCGCAATCGGCGCCGCCGCCCGTGGCCGCGACAATCCACATCTACCGCGGCCTGATGGATCGCGCGTCGACGTGGCGGCAGCGGATCGATAACCCTACCAACTGGGCGATCGTGACATGCGGCACGTCCGTGAGCTTTACCCTGAGCGACGAGACGCACTCGCACGCGGTGCTGCTGCTGGTGATGCTGTTCGTGATTATGTTCCTGGTGGTCGAGGCGCGGCGGACGCGCTACTACGACCTGTGGAGCAGCTGGCTGCGCCTGCTCGAAACCGAGTACCTGGCGCCCATTTTACAAGATAACAGCATTACCGCCAACGACACCTGGCAAGAGCTGCTGGTGCGCGACCTGGCCTACCCACACTTCAAGGCGCCGCTCGGCAAGATGCTCCAGCGCCGCCTGCGCGACCACTACATGGCGATCTATTTGTTTCTGCTCGGCTCGTGGCTGCTGAAGCTGCTGCAGCATTCGGCCAGCAGCCCGGCCTGCCGCGCCGACACCCTGGCATGCCACGCCACGGTCGGGCCGGTGCCGGGGTGGGCTGTGCTGGTGGTGGTGGGCTGCTTCTACGTGGTGCTGGTGGCTGCGACGCTGCTGGCCTACTCGTCGCGCGACCCGACGATCGAGATCCTGTCGCGCGAGCGCACACTGCAGAAGATCGTCTCGCCGCTACAGCAGCCGGTAAGCCGCCTGCAGTGGCACGGCGAGAGTATGCCACTGGGCGCCGAGCGGCGCGACGAAGACGTGTCGGCGGTGGAAGACTAGATTAGCCGCGGAACGGCGTTTGGCCGAAAGGTGCGCGTTGCTCACTCAATGAACGGCTACCTGACGCTCATCCTGACCGGGCATGTTCCGTACCTGCGCGCCGCCGGGCGTGAGCCGGCCGGCGAAGACTTGCTGCACGAAACGATCGCCGACGCGCTGGTGCCCACGCTGAATGCGCTTTACGACCTGCGCGAGCTTGGGGTGCGGCCGCACGTGGGCCTGGCGTACTCGCCGGTGCTGATCGAGCAGCTGGCCGACAACGTGGTGCAGAAGCATTTCTTTGTGTGGATGGAGCGCCGGCTGGCGCAGCTCGACGCGGCGGTGACTGGCTGGGAGCGCGAGGGCGAGCCGCACCGCGCCTACCTGGCGCGCTTCTACCTCGAGTGGGGGCGCGGCATTCTTGAAAGCTTCACCGGGCGCTATAATCGCAACCTCGTCGCCGCGCTGCGCGATCTGTGCGCCGATGGGCTGGCCGAGCCGCTCAGCAGCGCCGCGACCCACGCCTACCTGCCGCTGCTCGAGCGCACCGCCTCGCGGCGCGCCCAGATCGACGTGGGCGCGCTGGCGATCACCCGGCGCCTGGGGGCGCGCCCGCACGGCCTGTGGCTGCCCGAGTGCGGCTACAGCCCCGCGCTCGAGCCGCTGGTGCGGCCAAGCGGCATGCGCTACCTGATCGTCGATCCGTCGAGCGTGACGCGCGCCGACGTGCCGCACCTGCGCCCGCGCTGGCTGGCGGCGCGCCAGCTCGCCGTGCTGGTGCGCGACCCCGAGGCCGCCGCCCAGATCATGGCGCCCACGCTTGGTTACGCCAGCGACCCGCTGTACCGCGCGCCGCGACGCGACGCGCGATCGGGGCTGGCGCTGTGGCGCAGCGGCCTGAGTGGTGAGGCCGAGACGCTGTACGACCCCTACGATGCCTTCCGGCGCGCTCAGGAGCACGCGGTGCACTTCAGTAGCTTTGTGGCCGCCGAGCTCGAGCGCTTCCGCGAGCGCCACGACCGGCCGGGCATTGCGGTGGTTCCGCTCGACCTCGACGTACTCGGGCGCGGCTGGTTCGAAGGCCCGACCTGGCTGCGCGCGATGATCGAGGCGTTCGCCGAGCGCCGATCGCTGGCGCTCACCACGCCTCTGGCCTACCTGCAGAGCCTGCGCCCGCGCTTCAGCGTGACATTGCGCGACGGCTCGTGGGCCGCAGGCGACTACCACCGGCCGTGGGATGCGCCGGCCGCGCGCCCGCTGCGCCAGGCGATCGCCGAGGTTGAAGACCGGCTCGAGATGCTGGTGCGGCGCTTTCCAAATGCCCAGGGCGACACCGAGCGCGCGCTGTCGCAGGCGGTGCGCGAGCTGCTGCTGGCGCAGTCGAGCGACTGGCCGCTGCTGCTGAGCCGCGGGCCTGACGCCGAGGCGATCCGCCGCCCGCGCGAGCACCTGCTGCGCTGCGAGCGGCTGTGCGCGCTGGCCGAGGCTGCAGATTGGTCGGAAGAAGACTGCGCCTTTCTCGACGCGGTTGAGGAGTGGGACAACCCGTTCCCGATGCTTAACTACCGCGTCTTCGCCGACTGATACGCTCTTCGCTTGATCATGTACAGGTTGTATTGCACTGCATGGCTTCGCCACGCAGTGCCACACAATTGTCCGAGCCCCTAAGCCTGCACCAGCGACCGCAGCTGCTCGATCTGGTAGCCCGCCTTCGTGGCGGCGTCGCGCAGCTGGCCCAGCAGCTCGTAA